>JAKSSA010000009.1 GCA_024403335.1 Lachnospiraceae bacterium | reverse complement strand
AGATAAGATACATTTAAGTGTAAGAAAGCATTTTGAGGAATTGCTTGTTCCTGCAGGACTTGGAAATGTTTCTATCTTTACAGAACTTGGTCGTTTTATGCTTGCACCTTACGGACAGCTTGTAACAACAATTATTCACAAGAAACATATTCATAAGGAATATATAGGAGTTGATGCATGCGCAGTTAATTTGATGCGACCTGCCATGTACAGAGCATATCATCACATTACCGTTGAAGGTAAAAAGGATCCTTATTATGAGGAAACAGAATGCCAGACAGTTGATGTTACAGGTTCACTTTGTGAAAACAATGATAAATTTGCTATTGATCGTTTGCTCCCGATGGTTGAAATTGGTGATATTATGACCATTCATGATACAGGAGCACATGGATTTGCCATGGGATACCAGTATAACGGTAAGTTAAGAAGTGCAGAGCTTCTTCTTTGCAAAGATGGTACTGTAAAAATGATAAGAAGAGCAGAAAAACCGGATGATTATTTTGCAACCTTTAATTTTGACGGAAGTGATTTTAAGTTTTAAATTAAAATAATATGTTAAGAAACAGGTGAAAATAGTTAATTAAGAAGTTAATAATTAAATAGTTGATTAGTTAATTAGTTAATTGAGAAGTTGATAATTGAATTGTTAAATAGTTAATTAAATAGTTCATTAAAGAGTTAATAATATGGTCCTTAGATGTAATTTCCGGGACCATTTTTTATCTTTGTTGATAAAGCAACAAAAGTTGCATTAAAAAAGTGGAAAACTTCATTTATTTAAAGAAAAAAAACTTTATTTATGGTTAAGTTTTTTGCTCGTTTGGTCGATAATAAAAGTGTACAGGTAACATAAACCTGTCAGAAAGAAGGTGAGAGGAATGCGTATTGATGCATTAAATGCTGTCAGCCAGTTGTACCAGTCAACAATGGTTAAAAGTGTACAGAAAAAAGACACTTCAATGAAGCGTGACTCTGTTTCTATTTCAGAGTTCGGCCATGACTTACAGGTTGCAAAGCAGGCATTGGCAGGAACCTCTGATGTAAGACCTGAGAAAGTAGCAGACATTAAGCAGAAAATGGCAGCTGGAACCTATAATGTTCCTACAGGCGCTATTGCTGACAAGCTTCTTGGAAAGAACTTAATGTAAGCTTAAGGTAGGGGGAACGATGGCCGGATTAATGGATGAATTAATTGATACACTCAGTGCTGAGAATGAAGTGTATCAGGCAATCATTCCGATTGCGGAGGAGAAAACACAGGTTATTATAAAAAATGACCTGCAATCTCTGCAGCAGATTACTGAAAGAGAACAGGAACTGGTTTCTAAGCTTGGAAAGCTTGAGAAGAAACGGAATGAAACAGTAAAAAACATTGGTATTGTTCTTAACAGGAAGTTAAGCGACATTACCTTGACGAATTTAATAGGATTACTCGATAAACAACCGGAAGAACAAAAAAGACTTATTGAGGTTCAGGAGAAACTCAGAGCGACTTCTAAAAGAGTACTTGCCATAAATGCACAAAATCAGGCAATGCTTACGGAATCGATAGATTTGGTTGAATATTCGATGAATCTGATCCGGAGCTCAAGGATGGCCTCCGGCAATAATTATACAAGTAAGGCTGCATCATTTGATGCGGATTATAACAGGACAGGGATGTTTGATACAAAGAGGTAAACCTTTAAAGAAAAGGTTTACTTGTATGTCCTTGTCTTTTTTTATGCAAAAAAAACGGAAAGGAGTGAGTGCTTTATGGGTTTAATGAGTAGCTTTTACATTGGTACATCAGGTTTAGCGGTAAGCCAGAGAGCACTCAATACCGTTTCTCACAATATTGCCAATGTTGAAACTGAAGGCTATGTAAGACAACAGGTACTTGGTAAATCAAGTTTTACAAGAGAAATTGGACAGAATGAAAAGAATAACTTTATCGTAGGCTATGGCGCTGAGACAGAGGCTATCAGACACGTAAGAGACATTTTTCTTGATAAATCCTATCGTAAGGAATACGGAAGACAGGAATTTTATAATGTTCAGTATAAAGCCGTATCTGAGATTGAAGATATATTTGGTGAAACAGAAGGCGTTGCATTCAGAAACTCTATGAACGATTTGTGGGTTTCGATTCAGGAATTGTGTAAGGAACCTGATAATATTGTATGTCGTTCTTCTTTAGCTCAGACTGCGGTAAGCTTTATTGAGCGAGCTACAATGATTCAGAATCAGATAAATGATTATCAGATTTCATTGAACACCAAGGTTCAGACTACAGTAGACAGAATCAATGAAATTGCTGAAAGAATTGATAAATTAAATAATGATGTTAAGCTTTACGAAGCTAACGGACTTGAACATGCGAATGATATCAGAGACGAAAGAGACATGCTTTTAGATGAACTTTCAGGTCTCATTAATATATCTTATAAGGAAGATATGCAGGGGATAGTTACAGTTTCTGCTGAAGGCTATCCACTGATTACAGGAGATAATTATTTTAAAATAAATACCAGGACAATTGATGGTTCAGGAGGAATGATTACTCCTTATTGGGAAAGATATGATGCCGATGTTTTTGATTTTACCTATCTTCCCACAACAATAAATCAGCAGGATGTAGGAATGCTTAAGGGCTTGTTGCTTTCAAGAGGTAACAAAATCGGTAATTATACAGATATTCCGGTAGCTCCTAAGGAAAAGGATTTTGCTGATTCTGCAGATTATCAGCTTGCTCTTTCAACCTTTGAACAGCAAAAAGAAGTTTATACCCATGATATTGAATCAAGTGCAGTTGTAAATTTGCAGGCACAGTTTGATCAGCTTATTCATGGTATTGTTACCACAGTAAATGATTTACTTGCTCCTAACAAAGCTGTTACAGCAGTAGATGCACAAGGTAATGAAAGTACAGTATACATTCTTGACAGAGAAAGAGCTAATTTGGGAAGTGATCCAAAGAAGACTCCCGGTGAGGCTTTGTTTAACAGAAAATCAGTAAGCCGTTACGAGCAAAAGAGCATCACTTATAAAGATGAAAACGGAAATACTGTTACATCTGTTGAGTATGTATATACAAAAGAAGATAAAGATGATCATTATTCTCTTTTTACATTAGGCGAAATTGAAGTTAATCCTGCAATATTAAAGGACACATCACTTTTGCCTTTCCAGAAAAATGATGGAACAGGAGAATATGATTTATCTTTAGCAGCAGAGATAATGACTGCATGGCAGGATGCATTTGCAACTTTATCACCTAATCAGCTGACTTATAATAACTTTAACGGATATTATACTGCAATGATTGGAGATATCGGTACAAAAGGTGAACAGTTTAAGACAATAGCAAAAGCTCAGGAATCTCTTACTACAACAATTAACAATGAAAGAATGTCAGTTACAGCGGTTTCAACTGATGAAGAACTTACTCAGCTTATTAAATACCAGCATGCTTACAATGCATCTGCAAGATATATCAATGTGGTAAGTGAAATGCTTGAGAGTTTGATTAACGGATTGCTCCGTTAGAAAGGAATTAAATGGCATCTACGTTTTTTGGTCTTGATATAGGCACAACAGGATTGTTTGCTGCACAGACAGGATTAAATACAACTGCACATAATATTGCTAATACTGAAACAATTGGTTTTTCAAGACAGAAGGTAAATCAGAAGGCAGGTAATGCTTTGCGTACCAATAATTCTTACGGTATGATTGGTAGTGGTGTTACAGTAACCGGAATTACTCAGGAGCGCGAATTGTATTATGATGAAAAATACTGGAGCAACAATGCACTTTATGGTCTTTATAATACAAGGGACTATTTTATGACTGAAGTAGAAGGCTATCTTAATGAAATAGAGCTTCAGGGCTTCACTTCTTCTTTTAATAGTATGTATGACAGCATACAGGAGCTTACAAAGCATCCTGAAAGTTTAACAGTAAGAACCAATTTTACAAATTCAGCTATGAGTCTTTGTGAATATTTTAATTCACTTTCAACAAGTCTTACAAGTGTGCAGGAAGAATGTAACTTTGAAGTAAGAAACCAGGTTGACAAAATTAACTCACTTACAGGTGAAATTGCAACTTTGACTAAGCAGATAAATTCTGTTGAAATTGGTGGAGATGTAGCAAATGATTTACGAGATCAGAGAGCTTTGTTAGTTGATAAATTGTCAGAAATAGTTAATACAACTGTTTCTGAAAAAAAAGTTGGTGAAATCGGAAAAACCGAATATACAGTTAGAATCAATGGTCAGATTATAGTTGATACATATGAGACAAGAACATTAAAATGTGTACCAAGAGACGATAAGATGAATCAGACTGATGCAGATGGTCTTTATGATATTGTATGGGAAGAAACAAATCAGGAATTTGTAGTAAATGATGACCGTTGCAAGGGCAATTTGAAAGCACTTATTGAATTAAGGGATGGAAATAATGCAGATAATCTTTCTGGCAAGCTTGAAAAGGCTGTAGCAGAAGGCGATACTGAGGTAACATTAAGTTCTTCCAATATTAA
Source organism: Lachnospiraceae bacterium (assembly GCA_024403335.1). GTDB lineage: Bacteria > Bacillota > Clostridia > Lachnospirales > Lachnospiraceae > JAKSSA01. The sequence goes on along the minus strand of JAKSSA010000009.1, from coordinate 44,281 downwards.
TGATGAAGTATACCTTAATATTCCTAAAGAGGGAATGATTACGGTAAAGAATGCACAGTATAAATATAGTGGTTTTGAAGTTTCAGTTGATCCGGATTCCGGTGAATATAAGTATACATTTAAACTTGATGAACCTGTGAGAAGAGATGCTGAAGCAGGAACTGAAACGAAGGTTGGATTAACTGTTGATTATAAGGGAATCCCATATTATATGGCTAAGCTTAATCAGTTTATTAGAACCTTTGCAAGAGCTTTTAATAATACTCATACTCAGGGTAAGGATTTAAAGGGAAATGATGGTGAAGATTTCTTTACTACTATTGATTCATTTACAGGTAAGGAAAAAAGCTTTGCCATGGATAAGCAAACCATTGACGGAAAGGAATATTTGACATTTAACTCAAATACAGGTTCATATTATAACGGAAGCAAAACTTATACTTCCTATTATGAACTTACAGCAGCATCCTTTACTGTAAATGATGCAATAAATCATGATAGCAGATTAGTTGTAACCGGTTCTACAATAGCTGATGGTGTAGCTAATGCAGATATAGCAGAAAAGCTTTTAGCACTTAAGGAAGATAAGCTTATGTTCAATCAGGGCGGACCGGCAGCTTTCCTTCAGACTCTGGTTGCAGAGGTTGGCGTTGACTGTAGTTCTTCAAAGAATTTTGCAAAGAGCCAGTCAAACATTATTAAGTCAGTATCTAATCAAAGACTTTCTGTTTCTGGTGTTGATACAGAAGAAGAAGGTATGAATTTGGTAAGATACCAGTCTGCATATAAGCATGCAAGCAAAGTTATTTCAGTTATGAATGAAATATATGATAAACTCATTAATTATATGGGAGTTTAAGCCGATATATAATGTATAAGACAATTATTACTGTCTTTTATGCAAAGGAGCATTTATGAGAATAACCAACCGCATGATGACAGACAGCATGCTCTACAACATTAATAATAATAAGAACAGGCTTGATACTCTTTCAAATCAGTATACAACAGGCAAGAAGATTCAGAAGCCTTCAGATGATCCTATTATTGCAGTAAGAGCATTGAAACTTCGTACCAATCTTTCAGAGCTTAATCAGTATTATGAAAAGAATATTCCTGATGCTTTGCAGTGGATGAGCGTTACAGAGGGTTCAATGACAACTTTAGGGGATATTCTGGTTTCCATGAACACTTTATGCGATCAGGGTGCTAACGATACCAATACTGCAACTAACAGAGACAGTATCGTGGCAAATCTGGTTCAGTATAAGCAACAGATTTATCAGGAAGGCAATTCAAATTATGCCGGACGTTATGTATTCTCAGGTTATAAAACGGATACAAGTTTGGTATTTTCAACTGATACAAGCGATTATGAATATTCAATAACTGAACCATTGAAGGGAACTGATATTGATATTATTACTACTTTGTATGGAGCCGTTGATATTTCTGAATTTGATAGAAATGATCCTGATTCCTGGAAAACAAAAGGTCTTGACAGAATGCCTGAAACAAAGAATGTATACAGGTTAAGACTTGCATATGACGGACTTGAGAGCACTCCTATGCAGTCTTTTGATATTTCCCACACAGATGCAGCCGGAAATGTTACAAGTACAACCTTTAGTAACATTAAAACTATTTCAGTAACTGATAAAGATGCCTATAAGCCGGATGACGATGCCGTTAATTTTATTCATGAAACAGGTGAACTTATTATAGGAAAAAATCTTTATAATGATTTTCGTACTGCATCTGAAATAAAGGTTGATTATGAAAAGCATAGTTTTAACCAAAACGAACTTAGGCCTGAGCATTATTTCAATTGTAAAGTAGTTGATAAAAATGATCCCACTAATCCTGTTACTTTTACCAAAGCTAATCAGGAAATAAAATATGAGGTGAATTTCAATCAGAAAATTACTATTAATACTCAGGGTGACACACTTTTTTCTCAATCCTTAGGAAGAGCAGTAGACCAGATACAGTCATCAGTAAATGATGTTATTGCAGTTGAGAAGAAGATGGCAGAAGTTAAAAAGATGCTTGAGGATAAATCTTTGAGTAATGATGCGATTACAACACTTAATGGTATTTATTCACAGCTTGAGTCAGAATTTACTTTAAGAACCTCGATAATGAGAGAAACCTTTGCGAAAGGTCTTACGGTTACAAGTACAGAGCAGGACCGCGTAAATGTTGCACTTTCGGATTTAGGCGGCAGGTATAACAGACTTTTGATGACACAAAGCAGACTTTCTACCCAACAGGTAGATTTTGAAGAACTTATGTCAACAAATGAAGAAGTTGATATAGTTGATACTTATGTTAAGCTGACTTCACAGAAGACAATATATGATGCTTCGTTATCTTCTGCAGCAAAGCTCACAGGGAGCACATTACTTGATTTCATTTAGTTAGTCTTTTTATTTATAAGGAGGAGACAAGGATGTTAGTTAATACAAGATACTTTGGGGAAGTTGAGTTAGATGATAATAAGGTAATTACCTTTGAAAAAGGAATTATCGGATTTGAGAACTTACGTAACTTTACCATTATGTACGATAGTACAAATGAGAAGAGAAGTGAGGTTTCATGGCTCCAGAGCCTTGAAGAACCAATGATTGCTCTTCCTATTATTAATCCTCACAGTGTATATCCCGGATATAATCCTATTGTTGAGGATGAGGTTATTGCAAATCTCGGAGAGTTGACAGATGATAATCTGATTGTTTTGGTTACTATTACAGTTCCAAGCGATTTAACAAAGATGACCTGCAATTTGAAGGCCCCTATTATTATTAATTCAACAACCAAAAAAGCATGTCAGGTAATTGCAGAGAATCCTGAATATGTTATTAAGTATAATATTTATGAACTCGTACAGAAATTGAAAGAATCGAAAGGAGAGTAACGATGCTTGCATTATCAAGAAAAACTAATGAGTCTATTGTCATTGGTTCAGATATTGAAATATCAGTTCTCGAAATCAAGGGCGATCAGGTTAAGATAGGCATTAACGCTCCTAAGTCGGTTCCTATCTATCGTAAGGAAATATATCTTCAGATTCAGGAGTCAAATAAGGAAGTTATTAACCAGACTATTGTTCCTGATGAATTGAAAAATGTTTTCTAAAATTGAATATTATTAAAAAAATTAGATGATAAGCTCTTAATTTTTACTTTGTATGTGTCGATAATAAAAGTAGAAATTAGAGCTTTTCTTTTTTATATGGAAATATACAGGGAGGTATGACATGGTAATCGATAATTTGGGTTCAAATGCAAGGGTTGAAAAAGTTAATTTTAAGCCACAGGTATCTGGTAATGGTGCTCAGCCACAGGTTAAAAATGACAGTGCTAAGGTTGACAAGGTTACAAAAAAAGATGATTTAAAGGAAAAGAAAGTATTTGAAGGCAAGACCATGGATGGTGATGAGTCAAAGCTTTCTGAGAATTCTTTGGATACTGTTATTAAGCAGACTAACAACAAAATCAGAATGACAAATACTAAGTGTGAGTATTCATATCATGAAGAAACAAAGAGAATTTCAATTCTTGTTAAGGATAAAGAAACCGATAAGGTTATCAGAGAAATTCCTGCGGAGGAAACTCTTGAGATGATCTCGAAACTTTGGGAAATTGCCGGTTTGATGGTTGATGAGAAGAGATAAAACATTAAGAAAATAAAACATATAAAGATAGAAATATATTAAGATTGAAATATATAAAGATGTATAAAGATATTTCAAGATTAATAATTGTAAGAATAAAAATACGGTCATGGATGACGAGCATACTAAAAGGATTTAGGAGGGAATTATGCCGGTAGCTATTACAGGATTACAATCAGGCTTCGATACAGAATCAATGATTACAGAGTTGATGAAGGCACAGAGGCTTAAAGAAAATAAATTTACAGATAAGATAACCAAGAATGAGTGGAAGACAGAAGCGTGGGGAGATTTGAATAAAAAGATTTATTCATTCTATACTACACATGCTTCAAAGCTTCGTATGCAGGGTTCTTACAGAACTAAGAGCGCTAAAAGCTCAAATGAAGCAAAACTTAAGGTCACAGCAAATGCACAGGCCGCAATGGGAACTCATACAGTGGTAGTTAAAGCACTTGCATCTTCTCAGTATGTAACAGGTGCTGTTATCAAAAATGCCGGAAAGAAAGCTGATTATAAAACCTCTGATAAACTAAGTGACATTGGTATTGCAACAGGGACCGTTATTAACTTAACAACAGGAAGTGGCGCAAGTTCTAAGCAGACCTCAATTGAAGTTACAGATTCCATGACAATTAAGGAATTGTGTAATGAATTAAAGAACGCTGGAATTACAGCTAATTTTGATGAGAAGCAGCAGAGATTTTTCTTTAGTTCAAACGAGAGTGGACTTGATAATAAATTCACTATTACAACCTCTGGTGGTTCCACTTTGGCAAGTTCAAAGAGTAATGTATATAATGCAGTTGGATATGACAGTCTTTCTTCAGCAGAGAAAACAGTTGTAGATGATGCTATTAAGGTTTTAAGAGATAAACAGAGTGCATTAAATGATGTACTTACCGCATATGCTTCTGCAGCTGATCCGTCAGATGTTGATGAAACTGCATTTACTGATGATCAAAAGGCAGTTGCAAAAGCATTAAGAGATATTAAGAATGCAGCAGCTAATGGAAACAGGGAACGATTAGTTGAAGAAAAGACAACTGCTTTAAAGGGAAACATTAAATCAGAAGTTTTTGCTGCAATTACAGGTGGTCAGACAAGCTATACCAAATACGGCGAAACCATTGACCTGAATCAGATAGCTGATGATGCAAAAACTGAGACTTTGGAAAAATATGATTCAGATGATGCTTTTAAGTCATTGCTTACATCAAGCGGTTTAGCTGATGACAGATTTACCAAAGCAGAATTTTTACAGATTGTTTCAGATGGAGAATCAGATTACAGTTCTCTTGGTGATGATGAGAAGGCAGTATTTGACAGCTATAGTACAGCCTTGTCTGCGACAGCACTTAATAATGCAGTTAATGCAATCGCAGATTCAGATAATGGTAAGGCAGGAATTGAAGCGGATGCAGCTTTAGCAGCAGATGCTGAAATCCAGACTATCAAGGATGGAATTGATTCTTTAGTATCAGCTTATGTTACTTCCTTTAATACACCGTCTTCAAACGGCTTATCAGCATTGGGAATATATGATATTGATGGTTCTGCAATAAAAGAAGACAATGTATCATATGGCGGTATGGTAGTAGTTGAGGCCGCTGATGCAGAAGTTGTTCTTGATGGTGCCACAATGACTCAGTCCTCAAATACTTTTACGGTAAATGGTATTTCCTTAGATCTTTATGAAAAGAGTGATGAAGAAATTAAGATTACTGTTTCAAAAGATGTTGATGGCGTTTACAAGATGGTTAAGGATGCACTTACTGAATATAATAAGCTCGTTGAAGAAATGAGTGAAAAGTACTATGCGGAAAGTGCAAGAAAATATACCATGCTTACCGACGAGCAGAAGGAAGAAATGACTGATGACGAGGTAAAGAAGTGGGAAGATAAGATTAAGAGCGCTTTGTTAAGAAGAGATACTTCTTTGGGAAGCTTGATGTCTTCAATGAGAAGCAGTCTTAATAAGAGCATTGAATATAATGGTCAGTCATATAATCTTGCTTCTTTTGGTATAGTGACCGGTAACTATAAAGAATATGGCAAGCTTCATATCAAAGGCGATTCAGATGATAGTCTTTTTGCAGGTGATACAGATAAACTTAAGAAGGCTATAGAAGATGATCCTGAGATGGTAATGGAAGTGTTAAGCGGAATATTTGGTGAGTTATACTCAACAATGAGTGACAAGTGTTCAAAAACAACTTTGTCAAGTGCGCTGACTTTCTACAACGACAAGCAGCTTAAAGAAGAAAAAGACAGCTACGAGAAGGATTTGAAGAAACTTCAGGACCGTCTCGAAGAAATAGAAACCAGATATCGTAAACAGTTTACTGCTATGGAAAAAGCAATGGCTAATTTGAACAGCAGGTCTAATGCGATGGCTTCAATGCTTGGAATGAATACACAGCAGTAAACAGAATAGGACAATATTATGGAGGAAAAGAAAATGGCAATGAACGCGGCTACAATATATCATGGTACTCAGGTTAAGACAGCTAATCCTGCTGAACTTACTTTAATGCTTTATGAAGGAGCGATTAAGTTCTGCAATATTGCTTTGCTTGGATTTGAAAAAGGTGATGTAGAAAAGATTAGTAATAATATCGTAAAAGTACAGAATATTATTACTGAATTCAGAGCAACTCTTGATTTCGATTATGCAACTGCAAAGGATTTCGATGTTATTTATGAATATATCGGAAACTTACTTGTTCAGGCAAATATCAAGAAGGACAAGGAAAAGCTTGAAGAAGCTTTAGGCCAGATCAGAGAGATGAGAGATCTTTGGAAAGAAGTTATGAGAAGGAATAACATGTATGTCCGCTAATTCTAATTTGGAAAATTTGCGAAAGAGTCTTAAACGTTATCTTGATGATCCTCAAAGAGATAAGACAGCATATCTTTCAATGCTTGAAACTACTTTGGAAAAGAAAAAGTCTGTATTGAAAAAATTGCTTGAAGAAACGGAAAAACAGGAAAAACTGCTTAATGCCGATGAACTTAACTTTGACGAATTTGAAAAGACCATAACAGCCAAGACTCCTTTGATAAGCGATTTAGAGACCTTAGATGAAGGCTTCCAAATGGTATATGACAAAGTTTCTGACGAACTTAAATATAACAGATTGGCAAATCGTGAGCTTATTTCAAAGCTTCAGAAGCTTATTGAAGAAATTGCCGGTTTAGGTTCAAGACTTCAAACTCTTGAACAAAAAAATCATGACAACATGGAACTTTTAGTATCTTCTAAGCGTCAGGGTATTAAACAGGTTAAGGTTAGTGCCAAGACAGCGAACATGTATTATAAAAACATGGCAAAAGTCAATGTTGTTGATTCCTCATTTATAGATAAAAAGCAGTAAAATGCGAAAAGGTAAAAAAATGATAACTGTAAGTGTTTGTCTTATTGTATTGAATGAAGAAAAGATCTTAGCCAGGTGCTTAAGGTCTTTTTCTTGTATTGCAGATGAAATAATAGTTGTAGACACAGGTTCTACTGATAATACTAAAAAAATAGCAGCCGATTTTACGGATAAAATATATGATTTTAAATGGGTGAATGATTTTTCAAAGGCGAGAAATTATGCATTTTCCAAGTGCAACTGTGATTATATTTATTCCTGTGACGCTGATGAAGTCTTAGACGAAGAGAATATAAAGAAGTTTGAAAATCTAAAAAATAATTTGCCGGAAAATGTTGAAATAGTTCAGATGTTTTATAAAAATCAGCTTGAATTTAACACTACCTACAATTATGACAAAGAGCTTCGAACCAAGCTTTTTAAGCGTAAAAGAGACTTTGTGTGGGAAGAATGTGTGCATGAACAGATTAGATTAACGCCTGTAATTTTTGATTCTGATATTGAGATTACACATATGCCTTTGTCACTTCACTCAAAACGGGATTTTAAGGTTATAAAGGATGCTATATTAAGAGGTGAGGCGATATCAAAAAGACTTTGGGAAATGTATGCGAAGGAATTGTTTATTTCGGGCGACAACGAGGACTTTTTGGAAGCAGGAGCAATCTTTGAATCGTATGTTGAAAATAATATACTGGATGAAAGCCTGTTAAGAAGCTGTCTTTGTGTAATAGCAAAGGCTTCACTTATTAAAAATGATATAATCGGATTTTTTGCTGCAGCTTTAAAAAATGTTGGAACAAATAATCCTTCAGGTGAAATCTGTTATATGCTAAGTAAGCTTTATTATGATACAGGAAAGTATGAAGATGCTTATTTATGGGCATATAATGGTATTTTTGAAGCACAGTCTGAATGTTGTATAAAGTATCAGAAAGAAATGCTTCCTAAACTTATGCTGAATATTCTTGAGAAAACGGGGAGATATGATGAAAAAGAGGTTTATGAGAAGCTAATATGCTTGACATAGACGGCTTTTCTGAGATATTATCTATTAGTATTGCTCTATTTAAAATGCTTTTATTTTTGAAAGGAATTGGGGTATGAAAAAGAAAAAATTAAGTTTTATTAAGTCCTTGGGCTTAATTGTGACAATGATTTTAGCATTGTCATTTACTGTTAATGCCAAGGCAAGTGAGAGCCCTGCTTCAGCATGGAAGTTTGTTCGTGCAAGTCGTGTTCTCTATGTAAATGCTAATAATCCACTTGGCGTGCCAACAGAATTTCAGTTTGAGGTAGAGGGACTTCCTGAAAACTATGCCTCTCTTTATTCATTGAATTATTCTTCAGAAAATACTGAAGTTGCTACTGTTGATGCAAATGGTTTAGCAAAGGCTGTTGGACTTGGAACCACACGTATTAATCTTGAGATTAAAGATAAGTCTAATAATAAGACTGTTAAATCTTTAAGAGGTGTTATTAAGGTTAATGAGAATGCAAAGGGCATTGTAATTGAGAATGAAAATGAAATTACAACAGCTAATTTTTATGTTGGTGATACAAGAGAATTGAAGGTTGCATTACTTAATCAGAAGAGCCAGATGTCTCACGATGATGGCTTTGTATCTGATATCGTAGGCTTCATGTCAAATAACAAGGATGTTGTCGATATTGATAAAAACGGCAAGATGACTGTTATGGGAGCTGGTAAGGCAGTAATTACAGCTTATACTTTTGATCCTGCAAAAGAAGGTGTTCATACTTCTGAAAAGAAGCTTGAATTAAATATCGAAAGCCTTGCTTTGGATTTTTCAATGAAGGTGTCAGCTTGTGATGGCTTTGTACTTTCATTTTCAGAAAATGTGAGCGCAAATGATGTTTTGGCAGGTGGAAAGCTTTATAAGATATCAAGCCCTGATTTTTCATATCAGTCTCAGGGAATTGGTGCACAGATTGAAATACCCTATACAATTGATTATATAGATGGAAGAAATGTTTATATTAAGACTTCTTCAATGCTTGATGTTTCAACATATTACATATTTAACTTCAGAAATACTGAAAGAAATGTAAAGGCAGACTATGGAACGCCTAAGACTGCAAAACTTACAACCAAGGAAACTGTTTTGGCTAACAGAGATCATAAGCTTTATTTACAGTTACTTGACTCAAACGGAGTTGATGTTACTGCAAAGTACTATGACAAAATATATTCTGTACTTATCGAAAAGAGAGTTGGAAATTCAAACAGTTCAGAATATGTATATGAAATTGGAAAAGATGGTTTGATTATTAGTGAGTTTGTTACTTCACCTTGTACTATTGAATATTCAGTTTCTGCTCTTTATGTAGGAAATAATGCAGATTCACCTTTACTTGAAGCAAAGGCCACAATAGATGTAACAAAGAGTTATACTCCTGAAATTCCTTCTACTGATGTAGTAATGAATGGCAATTACTGGAGCGCAGCTGCAAATGGTGTTGGCAATATTGAAATGAGTAATTCATCAGCTTCTTTGTATTGCGATTTAGGCGGCGGATATGATGAATATACAATTTTTGTAAGAATTACAGATAAGAATGGTTTACCTTATGTTGCGGCAGAACCTGAAGTAGTTTGTAAGAATGAAGCTTCAAAAAATGATACATGTATAGCTCCTGATGCAATTATTGATTATATTTCAGATGGATTATATTCAGTAAGATTTATAGCAATGGGCATAAACAGCATCAGAATGGACCGCCCTTCTGAAACATGGGAATATCTTATTACTATCAATGGTGTTTCATCATCCGTTTTCACCTTAAATTGCTATAAGGGAAGAACTGTTACAGGAACAGATTTAAAGAGAGTAGATGCTTCTTTCAAATTTTCTACTTATGATATAGCCTCAGTTGATTCAATATCTTTTTCACTTAATGATTACAAGGGTTCAATCAATTTAGGAGAAAGTGGTGACAGTCTCTATCCTATGCCTGCAAACAGAAGTGACTATGTAGCAAGTGATAATATGTATTTCTACTCAATCACTAAGGATGGTAAGGATGTAACAACAAGCAGAGAAGTAACAGTTGCCGGTTCAAGAATTATATTACCTTTATATGAAGAAAAGATTGTTCCCATTTCTGATTGTAAGAATAGTAGTATTTCAGATTTGATTTTGTCAGGAAGCTTTGATACTGTAGCAAGCTTTGCAGATTACTCAGGCGAAGGTTATGGTGCAGGTGAATATAAGGTTTCAATTTGGCAGATTTATGATAAGAATGGTACTCCTGATAAGAAACTTGTTTCATCAAAAACTATAACAGTTACAGATAATACTGCTAAGTATACTTTGGCTAATACTTATGCAAAGGCTCCTTGTGATTCATCAATGATGATTACAGACATGTTGTTTAACAAGTTTGATTTAAGAATGGATGGAAAGAAGCTTACAAGTAATGATTTACAGATTGAAAATCTTGGATTATCTTATGCATTACTTGCTGATAACAAGGGAATTTACATTAGAAAGATTTCACTTGTAGTATATGATGCTCATATTCAGGCTAACAGAATGGTTGAATTTGAAGTTTCAGATTACATCTATACCAAATAACAGGAAAGAATGAAAAGATATAAGACTGCATCTTAAAAAGGTGCAGTTTTTTAATTTGGCAAGTTTGTATTATATTTGCTTGATATGCACGAAAAAAGCGTGCATTATTTGATAAAAATGTGTACAATTTGTATAGAAAAATACAACGAAATGAAGTGATTTTTGTGGTATATTTCTATAAAGAGTTTTATATAGGAGTGGCTTATGGAGAATAATACACTTGTTGTTAAAGGACACAGACAATATAACAAAAAGACGATTCCTGTAATAATCCTGGAGATTTTTACAGCTCTTTCAATGGTAAGTATTTTTATTCCGGGATTAAATCCGGGTCGTATCAGCGGTTTGATTAATAAAAACCAGTCACTTTTTACGATTGCTTCTTCGTATAAAGATTTGGAATCAAACTTTATTCGTGCTTTAAATAAGGAATGGGTAACGCAGTCAATGCTTAAAACCTGGTATGTTGGGGCTTTAATTATTCTTCTTGGCATTGTTGTAATGATGGCAGGATGGTGTATGACATTTGGCGAGAATAAGATGCGCTTACATGGCACCATTATCGTAGGTGGTGGCGGATTAGTACTTGCTATTGGTGATTTCGTTATCTTGAATGCTTACAAGATGCTGAATACAACTTCAAGACCTGATAAGATTGAACCGATGCTTCCAAGTGGTATTATTGTATTCTTTGTTATATCAGCAATTATTATTGCAATTTCAGTATTATCAGCATTAACACTTCCTAAAAAGTATGAAGGAAAGGCTTATGAGATGCAGTCTAAATACAAGCTTTTTCTCATGATACTTCCTTTCGTGGTTTTGACAATTCTTTTTGCTTATCTTCCTTTGTGGGGATGGAGATATGCTTTCTTTGATTATGAACCGGGTCAGCCATTGACTATGGAACGCTTTACAGGCTTTAAGTGGTTCAGAATTTTGTTTGAAAATGAAGCTACAAGAAAAGACGTTTTCAATGTTTTAAAGAACACTTTGGCGATGTCAGGACTTGGTATTGCAACAAGCTGGTTTGCTATCGCATTTGCAGTATTTTTAACAGAAATTAAAGGAACAAGAAAGAGAAGCATTATCCAGAACTTTACTACCTTACCTAACTTTATTTCATGGGTTTTGGTATATATGGTAGCTTTTGCAATGTTTTCAACAGATGGCTTTGTTAATTCACTTTTAAGAGAGCTTGGTGTAAGTAATGCATCCAATAACTTCCTTATGGATCCTGATCACATGTGGCTTAAGATGCTTGCATGGGGTGTGTGGAAAGGACTTGGCTGGAGTGCTATTATTTATATAGCAGCCATTGCCGGTATAGATCAGGAGCTGTATGAAGCAGCAACTGTTGATGGCGCCGGCCGCTTCAGAAAGATATGGCATATTACAGTTCCGGGATTGGTTCCTACTTATTGTGTATTATTGCTTCTGTCAGTCGCAAATATTCTTTCAAATGGTATGGATCAGTATCTTGTTTTCAAGAATGCTGTTAATGAAGAATCAATTAAAGTGTTAGACCTTTATGTTTATTTACTTGGCCTTGGTAAAGGTACAGGTAATATTCCTTTGGCAACAGTTATCGGTATGGTTAAATCTTTTGTCAGTGTAGTGCTTCTTTTTGGTGCTAATAAGATTTCAAAGATTATCCGCGGCGAAAGTATTATTTAGGAGGTTAAAAGATGAATAAAGAATTTCTTAAAAATCGTGTTTTAACTCTCGATAATTTTATCAGACTGTTTTCGGTATTATCACTCATTTTCGTTTTCATTCCCTGCTATGCAGTTGGAAAAGAAAATGCAGGTGTGTTTGTGAAAGAGAAAAGCTTAAGTATTTTTTCTCTTTCAACAGGTTTTAACTTAGCAGGCGGGGATGCATTTAAGTCTTCTTATTTGTTTTTGTTAGTTCCAATATTGCTTCTTATCGCTTTATTGTCAACTTTCATTTTTACTATGAACAATTTCAGAAGATGTATTATTTCTTCTATTACATCATTTGCAGCAATTTGCTTTAGTTTTGCCCAGGCCATCTGCTTAAACAAATATGTAAGTAGTGTATCACCTTCTTATTCAGTTGATATCCTTCCTGTTTTTACAATTGAACTTATTTTGTTTTATGTTGTTACATTGCTTTCAGTAGGTGTATTACTTGAACTTGAAGGAAGAAAGAATAAAGCTGTAAATGTTAAAATAGGTGATGCTGCATTTAGCGGAATTAACATTACTTTCTTTACATTATTTACTTTGATGTGTGTGTTCCCATTCTACTATTTGTTTATTAATACAATAAGTGATAATACACTGGTAGCTACAGGACAGGTGAATTTTTATCCGAGAGGGTTACATTTCCAGAACTATATTAACATTTTCAAGGTTGGAGATTTGACAGATTCAATGCTTGTTACAGTAGCAAGAACAGTATTGGGAACTGCAACCATGGTTGTTGCATCTGCATTTGTGGGTTATCTGGTAACAAAGCAGGAGATGTGGGGAAGAAAAATTTTCTACAGACTTTTAGTTATTACCATGTACTTTAATGCAGGTTTGATTCCCTGGTATCTGAATATGTCAATGCTTGGATTAACAAACAGCTTTTGGGCATATATCATTCCCGGCATTGTTGCACCTTACAATATTATTCTGGTAAAAACTTATATCGAATCAATTCCGGCAGAATTGGAAGAAAGTGCATCAATTGATGGTGCAGGCTATATGAAGATATTTGCAAACATAATATGGCCTCTTTCAAAGCCTATTCTTGCAACTATTGCAATCTTTGGTGCAGTAGGAAACTGGAACTCATTTACTGATTCAATGATTCTTATGCAGAATGCACCTAAGCTTTTCTCGTTGCAGTATCGTTTGTACATCTATCTGAATTCAACTAATAATGTTGCTCAGATGATGAATCAGCCGGGTGCACAGATAAGCGATGCGATTGCAAGTACATTAAGTACACGTACAGTAAACATTACTATTTCAATGTTTTCAATGATTCCGATTATGTTGGTTTATCCGTTTATGCAGAGATATTTCACAAAGGGTATTATGCTTGGCGCGGTAAAGGGCTGATATAATAAATTTAGGAGGAGAATATGAAAAAGACAAAAAAATTTTTAGCAGCTATTCTTGTTTTCTGCTTAGTTCTTTCTCTTGCCGCTTGTGGTGACAATTCATCACAGGGAACTCAGGGAAGCAATCAGAGTACAGGAAGCAAAACAGATTCACAGTCTTCAGGTAATTTGAACCAGCAGGATTCACAGAAGACACCTGAAGATACTACGAGTAAGGAAGCTCCGAAGGAAACAGTTACACTTAACGTTTATTCACAGCTTGCTAACTACTCAGGTGAACAGGTTGGCTGGTTTGCAGCAGTAATGAAGGAAAAATTCAATGTTATTTTGAATATTATTCCTAATGCAGATGGTAGATTTGCTACTTTGCTTGAATCAGGAAATCTTGGTGACATTGTTATCTTTGGTAATGATACTGATGATTATCAGGCAGCGATTGCAGCTAACATGCTTTATGACTGGGAAGAAGATGACCTTTTGGATGAATATGGCGCTTATATCAAAGCAAACTTTGGTAAGGCACTTGAAAAGAACAGAAATTTAAGTGCTGACGGAACTTTGTATGGATATGGCTATAATGTAGCACAGACTGCACAGGACCATGAAGCTTTCTTCTATTATCCTGAATTGAGATTTGACCTTTATCAGCAGATTGGCAGCCCTAAGATGGAGACACTTGAAAGCTATATAGATGTACTTGAACAGATGGTAGCAGTTTGCCCTACTTCAGATACAGGTGCTAAGACCTACGGCGTTTCAATGTTCCCTGACTGGGATGGTGATATGGTTATGTATGTAAAGTCAACCGGTGCTTTGTATGGATATGACGAATTCGGTTTTGGTCTTTACAATGTTAATACCCAGACTTACGAACCTTGCTTAAATGAAGACAGTATGTATATGAGAAGCTTGAAGTTCTACAACAAGCTTTATCAGAAGGGACTTGTTGATCCGGACTCTATGACACAGACCTACAATGATGTTTGTGAAGCTTATCAGACAGGTGCAGCTTTCTTCTGTTTGTTTACCTTCTTAGGTTCAGCAAGCTATAATACAACAGCACATAAGGATGCAGGAAAGGCTATGCTTGCTTTACCTGCTGATGATTTTAAGAACATCTGCTATGGTTTGAATCCAAGCGGTGGTAACAGAGTTTGGACAATTGGTTCAAAGACACAGTATCCTGAACTTTGTATGGAAATTATTAACTGGTTAAGTACTCCGGAAGGCCGTATGACTATTGAATATGGTCCTAAGGGTGACTGCTGGAACTATGATGAAAATGGTGCTCCTTATCTTACAGAACTTGGAGCAGCCTGCAAGGATGACAAAGAAACTGTTATGACAGGAAAGTATGCACCGGGCAGTATTTATAAGGACGGTACATTCCAGCCTAATAACGTAACCTGGTCTATCGATGCAAAGAATCCTGATGCAGAAGACGGATCAACCTTTAACTATGTAAACTGGAATTCAACACTTTCTAAAGATAAGTCAGATGTTGAATTGGCATGGAGTAAATTTGTTGGCGGCTATGTAAGTCCTGATGCATATTTAGAGGCAGCCGGACATATCTCAGTAGCTCCGGGAACCACTTTTACAGGTGCTACCAAGTCTAAGGAAATGAAGGTTATCTGGGATCAGATTGCAGAAGAAATCAAGAACAGCTCATGGAAAGCTATCTATGCAAAGAACGATAAGGAATTTGAATTTATCGTTAAGCAGATGAGAACAAAGTGCTATTCTTACGGATATCAGGAATGTGTTGATTTCTATGAGAAAGAGACTGCAAGAAGAAGAGAACTTGAAAATGTTGTTTTAGGAAGATAATTAAGAGATTTCTTTTTGAGAATTGAATTATAAGTGTCGGATTAGATATTTGACGAAAGATGCGTTAAATATTAATCCGGCATTTTTTTTGTATGATATATTTGTCCTGTTTTCCAGACCTTCCTGTAAAGGTGGGTTTCGCAAAAGGCAACAGCGAGTGCACAGCGAGTGCACTCTGATACTTGATTAGTGATTTTGCTTGAAAAATGACTACATGTATAGTAAAATTATTTGATTATTGGTTAACTTTTTCTGAATTCAGTTAATCAGTGGGGGAGTAAAAAAATGACAGATAACACAGAGAATACTCAGGTTTCAACCGAAGTAGAGGTTAAGGTTGAAACGGAGAGCAAAAAAGAGTTAAAAAGCAATGGAAATGGTGGAATGAGTTTTTCAGGAAAATTAATTTCGTTTTTTAGGAAAAACTGGTATATCAGGTTGGCAGTGGCAGCAGTTGCTGCATTAATTACTTTTGCCTGTGTGAAGTTTCCCTGGCTTGATTCACTTGACAATGATGTAATGGATGCTATGTTCCAGCATAATCAGACTGCTGATTTGCCTATATACGTTATTGGTATTGATGATTCAACTATGAATACTTATAATGCGAGTCCTCAGACTAATCCCGCACTTTATCGAAAACTGTATGGAGAATTAATTGAAACTTTGATAAGTCAGGAAGGTTATTCACCTGCAGCCATCGCACTCGATATTATTTTTACAGGAGAATCAAATATTCCTGAGAATGATAAGATTTTAGTAGATGCATGTAAAAAAGCAGGAAATGTAGTAGTATGTGCAGAAATCGAGTTTAAGGATGAAATCGATATAAATAATGAAGGTGTCAAATATGTTGACCATACTGCGATTAAAGGAGTTTCGTATCCTTTTGATGCATTGTTCGATGTGGTAAAACTTGGTTTTTCAAATAATGAGCGTGATACAGATGGTGTTGTACGTACTATGCTTACTACACTTGATGTAAATGATGGAAGAACAGGAAAGCTTGACAGCTTGGCTTTAACTACCTACAAGCTTTACTGTGACAAAAATGGTTTGCCATATCCTGATTTTTCAGGTAGAAACAGTAATAAATTCCGTTTTTCTTATACAGGTGAGCCTGGAGTTATTCAGGTTTTTTCCTTCGTAGATGTTTTAAGCGGTAAAAGAGATGTTAGAGAATTAGCTGGAGCAATGGTTTTTGTTGGTGGCTATGCTACAGGTCAGGAAGACTATTTCCAGGTGCCTGTATATTCAAAAGGTAAAATGCATGGAGTTGAAATTCATGCTAATATTGTAGAAGCGATTGATGAAAATAAACTCCAGCTCGATATTATGAAAACACCAATTGCTTTGTCATATGCATTTATTATTTTTGCAATAACATACCTTGCACTTGGATTTGAGTCACTGTTGTATAGTGGTATTCTTATTGTGGCAACTGTTATTGCACATCTCATTACTACAATAGTTTTATATAATAATAACCTTTATATGCGTTATACGGTTTTACCGCTTATTCTTGTTATTATTTATTTGACTCAAATAGTAAGACATTATCTTATTGCACGTAAGGACAAAAAGAAAATTTCAAATGCTTTCAAAAAATATGTTGCTCCTCAGATTGTTGATGAAGTGGCAAAGGGTGGAAATTATGAATTACACCTTGGTGGCGAGAAGAAGCATATTGCTGTTTTGTTCGTTGATATTCGTGGATTCACACCTATGTCTGAAAGCTTGCAGCCTGAACAGGTTGTAGAAATTCTTAATGAGTATCTTGCTTTAACAACAAAGTCAATCTTTAAGAATAAAGGAACTCTTGATAAGTTCATAGGTGATGCAACAATGGCTGTATTTAACTCGCCATTCGATTTGGACGATTATATTTTCAGAGCTGTATGCACAGCATGGGATATTGCTGCAGGTAGTGAATATATTGAAAAGACCTTTATTGAACGTTTTGGCCGTACAGTAAGCTATGGTATCGGTGTAAACTGTGGTGATGCAGTCGTTGGTAACATTGGTTGTGATTTCCGTATGGACTATACTGCAATCGGTGATACTGTTAATACTGCAGCCCGTTTGGAGGCAAATGCAAAGGCCGGCCAGATTTTGATCAGTGATAATGTATTCAAGGAAGTAAGAGACAGAGTTGACGTTGAACCTATCGGTGAAATACCTTTGAAGGGTAAGAGTGTTGGTATCTTCGTTTGGAGAGTTATGTATGTTTATAGAGATGGCGAAGTTAAGCCTGATGAAAGATATAACTCTAAGTCCGAGCTTTCAATGGAAGAGCAGGAAGAAAATGTAGCTAATTCTGTTCATAAAACATATTCAAGATTGTAATTACAAAAGAGGGGAATTCGGTAAATCCGATATTTAGAAGAGGGGAAAAGATGAAAATAAAGGGGATACCTGAAGTAAGCAGGATAGATGAATGGGTTGCATGTTCAAAGAAATATGACATAGCATTTGAGTACAATGATTTTTTTAATCCATGGTTATTGGACCATAAAGAAAGATTGGAAGAGGTTATCAATATTTACCTTGCTGCAGACAGAGACAGAAGTCAGGATACTTTGCATGGCGCATTTTTTGATATTGTTGTTGGAAGTTCTGATCCGAAAATTGAAGAAGTCAGTATGTTCAGAATAAGACAAAGTCTTGATATAGCAAAAAGACTTGGCGTTAAGGGTGTTATTTTCCATACTAATTATCTTACAAGCTTTAAGTTGAATTCATATCTGCAAGGCTGGCTTAATGCAAATCAGAAAACATTTACTGCACTTTGCGATGAGTATTATCCTATGAACATTTACATGGAAAATATGTTTGATGTAAATCCGGATTTGCTTGTTGAACTTGCAATAAGAATGGACTCAGTTAAGAATTTTGGTGTTTGCCTTGACTTGGCACATGCTTATATTTCAGGAACAAATATTACTAATTGGCTTGATGAAGTGTTACCTTATACAAAGCACTTACATGTTAATGATAATTTTGGAAATGAAGATTCTCATCTTCCGATAGGCGAAGGTGACTTTGACTGGGATATTTTGAACGATGATAGAATAAGAAAGACTGGTGCTGATATTTTGCTTGAAGTCAAAAATGGCTTGGCAGGCTTTGAAAAATCTCTTAAGTATCTCGTGGACAACAAGATTTACCCATATAATAAATAAAGGAGTACACAATGGTAATAACTGAAGATCTTAGAAAAATATTGAATATTGGTATCACACTTACTTCTGAAAAGTCATATAGCAAGCTTTTGGAAATGATTTTGCAGGAGGCAATGGATATTACAAGCTGCGATGCAGGTACTCTTTATATTTGCAGAGATAATAAACTTCACTTTATGATTATGAGAAATCATACTATGGGTACTTATCTTGGTGGTGATGGTGAGCCAATTAACATGCCACCTGTTGAAATGACTGAAACACAGGTATGTACATATTCTGCTTTACACAGAGAAATCATTAACATAGAAGATGTTTATAATGATAATAGTGCAAAGTTTGACTGGCAGGGCCCTAAAAAGTATGATTCGATTACAGGCTATCATACACAGTCTATTCTTGTCATTCCTTTGGTAAATCATGAAGATGATGTATTAGGCGTACTTCAGCTTATAAATGCAACGGATTTTGATGGTGCAGTTATCAAGTTTGACAGCTCTTATGAATATATTGTTTATTCACTTGCTTCCCAGGCATCAATTTCACTTTCCAATATGATGCTCATTCGTGACTTGAAGGACTTGATGGCAAGCTTTGTTACATCAATGACGGTTGCAATCGATTCCCGTACACCTTACAATGCAAACCACACAGTTCATGTTGCACAATATTGTGAAGGACTCATGGACTATGTTCACAGAAAGTATCTTGAGGGAAAGTACGATTTTGATTTTACTGAGAACCAAAAGGATCAGCTTGTCTTAGCTGCCCGTTTACATGATATTGGTAAGTTGATTACCCCCTTAGAGGTTATGAACAAAGCAACCAGAGTAGGGGATCATCTGCCCATGATGGAAGCTAATTGGAAATGCATGGAGAAGTCAATTCGCATTCGTTTCCTTGAAGGAAAAATCAGTGAAGAGAAGTATAAACAGGAAATTGAACAGATAGAAAAAGGCAAGGATGTTGTATATAGAGCAAACAGCGTTGGTTATTTACAGGATGACTTATTCAATGAGGTTTGTGAACTTGGTGAACTTTGTTTTGAAACGGAAGATGGTGTTTTTGAAAAATTCCTTTCAGAAGATCAGTTTGTTGCATTAAGCGTTCGTAAGGGAACACTTACCCAGGCTGAAAGAAGTATTATTGAACAGCATGTTGTTTATACTGATAAAATCCTTGAAGGAATTCAGTTTGGTAAGAACTATAATAACGTTCGTTACTATGCAGCAGCACATCATGAATTCCTTAATGGAACCGGATATCCTAAGAAGCTTACTGCAGATGAGCTTCCTAAGGAAATTAGAATATTAACCATTATGGACGTATTTGAATCACTTACATCATCAGACCGTCCTTATAAATCAATTACACCTATTCCCAAGGCGCTTGCAATCTTAGACGCTATGGTTGGTGAGGGTAAACTTGATCCTTTACTTGTTAAGATTACAAGAGACTATGTTGAGGAAGAACTTGGCGAACAGATGTTAGCGAGAATCAACAAGAAGAAGGAAGAAGAGTAGCCAGATAATGTCCGGCAATTCAAATCGAAAAAAGAATAATGTCTTATATATACTAATAGGAACAATATTGCTCCTATTAGTATTTTGTGTGGGATTTTTTGCCGGAAACAGTGAAGAGTTTTACAATTTTATAAATGATATATTGGGTTTTGAGGAAAAGGATAACAAAATAGAATATAATACACCGGTTCCAACAAAGCTTATAGAGGTTCCGATAGAAGTTACTAATACACCGACACCTATGAATAATACACCAACGCCTATACCTTTGGTAAAGGATACGCCGGTTCCTACTTTCATTGTTGAAATAACAGATATACCACCTTTGGAAGTTACTCACGAGCCTGAAAACACGCCGACTCCCACTGAAATTGTAGTGCCAAAGGAAGTCGGGGACAGATGTATAGGAGTTGACTATGTGTACGGAGACTTAAAAAATGAAGGTGAAAAACGCCATTATGACTATATTTCAGGTGTTGACAAAATGGCCTCGGAAACGATTTTGTATTCAAGCACAGATATAGAGGTTTCGTTGACTGCAATGCATAAAAATGTCGATTTGCCGGTTAAGAAGTGCGAATATGCTGTGGTCTATACTCATGACGATGGCGAAAATATGAATACCACAGATTTCTTTGATTATTATGAACCATTTATATTAACTGAAGAAGGCGCATATACGATAATTGCAAGGTTTACTCCTGAAACAGGTGAAGCAGTATATGTAGTGTCAGGTCTTATCTACATTGACAGAACAAAACCTACCTTGCCTGATGTTGAGGGGGGAAATGTTTATGGTGATTATTTGTTTTCACCAAGTGATGATATTAAAATTGATAAGCTGATAGTTGATGACATTGATGTTAGTGCTGAGTATTTTAAACAGGGTGGGTATATTATTAAAGCTGATCCTGACGGCAATTTTACGGTTCATCGTGTTAGAACAAAGGATGCAGCGGGTAATATTTGTGATAAGGTATATATTTTATATAATGAGCAGTACACTGTAACTTTGGAGTGTAATTTAGATGGTGAAAAAGCACCTTTTATTACTAAGTATAAGTTTGTAAAGGGTGATAAATCAAGCAGAATGAATTTACCGGCCACGCTTAAAAAGCCCGGCTATGGCTTTGCAGGCTGGTATGATAATCCTTTGTTCATAGGAGAAGTGGTGACTAAAATACCTGATACGATGAACAAAGATATAACTTATTACGCCAGATGGGAAAAATGCGAAGGTATTATTTTAAATGGTGTAACAGTTATAAGTGGTTCTGACATAGAGAAAACAGAACATGCAATTGATTTAGAGAAACCGGATATGATTTATGCAAATCATATTTTCTCAATGGTTGTGGATGCAAACAGCGAAAACTATCCTGACATTGAAGTGCTTCCTTCCCAGCTTTTTGCTTATTTAGTTAATGAAGAAGAAACAATTTGTGTTTCATTAGGCGAGGATAATGGAAAGGTCATTATACCGGAAGATGAATATACCTTGTTTATGGTATTTGATGTAAATGGAAATCATATTGTTGATGAAGATGATAAATATATCGATATAAAAACAAGAGTAATATCTGATACGCTTCCACCGGTAGTTGATGAATATTTTAATAATCTTGGCAGTGTTATTATGAGAATTGATGAAGCTAATACTTCTAAGATCTTAATCAGAAAACAGGGTGAAAAGGCAACGGATGTTACTGATTATCTGAAAATATCAGAGGAGATTGGACAATATATCGCTTTAAGGAAACAGGATTTTGATTTTGATGGTGAAGTTACACTTGAAGTGTATGACAAAGCAGGAAATGTTACAGGACATCGATTTTCATTTAAATAGTTGAATTCACATAATATTCACATATTATTCATGCTTTATTTAAATCTTTTAATTATTATATTCTGGATGTAAATTTTGGAGGAATAGAAAAATGAAAAAATTATTTTATGTATTTATCGCAGTTATTTGCTTAAGCTTTATTGGATGTGTGACTACTGATAATAATGCTAAGACAGAGAGTACAATACACAGTACTGTGAATAATGCTATTAGCAATACAGAAAATGAGGTCTTGAATAAAGAAGAAACTAATGATAAGAAGACAGATGAAGATAATAATACTTCTTCAAAGCAGGACAACAAAAATGATGTAGAAGAAACAAAGCCTGAAGTAAATAGTAGTGCTTCATCACAAACAGAAGAGACAAATCCGTTGTGGGCAATTGAAGAAGAATGGCTTAAGGGATATTTTTCAGATGATATTGTTGATGTAAACATTGTATGTGAATCAGGTACTCCTGATGCTTATAAAATTGAAGGCTCAACTATTACTTTTTCAGATATAACAGAGGATTCAGTATATTCAATTAGCGGAAAACTTAATGGTAATATAGTTATTGATGTTTCTGATGAATATAAATTCGAGCTTTCTTTGAAAGGATTATCGCTTGTAAGTGAAAATAATGTTGCAATTGAAGCTTTAGGCGGAGATGAGATTAAGATTTCTGCTAAAAAAGGAACATCTAATTACATTTATGACTATCGTTCAAAAGTTTCAGAGGATGAAACTTCAGCTTGTATATATTCTGCAACTGATTTGGAAATTGGAGGCAAGGGAGAACTTGTTATTATTTCAAAGAATAATAATGGTATTCATACCAAAGACGATTTACAGCTTCAGAATCTTACTTTAACGGTGTACTGTGTAGACAATGCAGTTAAGGGTAATGATGAGGTTGCATTTGAAGGTGGTAAATACAGACTGTTTGCTTTAGAAGGAGATGCTGTTAAGACTTCAAATGATACTGTTTCAAAGAAGGGAAATCAGAAGGGTAATATCATCGTGAATGAAGCTTCAATTGAAGTATATGCTGCAAAGGATGCATTTGACGCTGCCCATGAGGAAATAATTGATTACTCAACTTCAACAATTACAATTAATGAAGCTAAGTAATAAATAACATTAATTACAAAAGTCGGAGGAACTGTTGTGATAAAAGTAAAGAATTTGGTAAAAAAATACGGTTCTTTTCTGGCCGTTGACCATTTAAACTTTGAAGTTTATGATGGTCAGATTTTAGGATTTCTTGGTCCTAATGGTGCAGGAAAGAGCACAACGATGAATATTCTTACAGGATATCTTTCCCCAACTGAGGGTGATATTTCAATTGATGGAATTGATATGTTTGAAGAACCTGAAAAGGCAAAAGCTTTGATTGGATATCTACCTGAAAAACCTCCCCTTTATCTTGATATGACGGTTTACGAGTATCTTTGGTTTGTTGCTGAATTGAAAGGTGTTAAGAAGAAGGAAAGATTTGAAGAAGTTAAAAGAGTTATTGAACTTACTTCAATTGATAACGTCAAGGATAAGCTTATTAAGCACATATCAAAAGGTTACAAGCAAAGAGTAGGCGTGGCTCAGGCTTTAATCGGAAATCCGAAGGTGATTATTCTTGATGAGCCTACAGTTGGCCTTGATCCGGCACAGATTCTTGAGATGAGAAATCTTATGAGAAGCTTATCAAAGAATCATACGGTAATACTTAGTTCACATATTCTTTCAGAGGTTTCAGAGGTATGCGATACTATTTTGATTATCAATAGCGGAAAGCTTATAAGAATGTCAAGCACTGAAGAACTTCTTTCTGAATTTACAGTGGAAGACGAGATTATACTTTCTGTAAAGGCTTCTTATAAAGATGTTTTTGAGTTAATAAAGGATATTAAAGGGCTTAAGAGTGCAAAAGAGATAAGTAATGATGGAACTGTAACCACTCTTTCAATAACCTGGCAGGATACAGGCGTTGATGTTAAGGATGAGATAACATTTAAGCTTGCAGCTAACAGAATATCAATTGTTGAACTTAAAAAGGAAAAGAAAAATCTTGAAGAAATATTCCTTACCCTGGTAGAAAAATCTAACAAGGTATCAGATGAGGAGGGGGAAGAAAATGCAGGCTATTTATAAAAAAGAAATGAAAGCATATCTGCATTCAGTAGTAGGCTGGCTTTTTATGGCCTTTCTTACTGCTTTTATAGGTTTGTATTTCTTTTATGCCAACCTCTTAAATGGTTCACCATATTTTGGATACTCATTATATAGTGTAAGTTTGATTTTCGTATTAACCATACCACTTCTTTCCATGCGTATTATGGCAGAAGAGAATAAACTTAAAACTGATCAGCTTCTGTTAACGGCGCCTGTAAAGACCTGGAAAATAGTCGTTGGCAAATATTTAAGCATGGTTACACTTTTTACTATTGTGATGCTTGCAAGCTGTATATTGCCCCTT
The DNA here is from genome assembly GCA_024403335.1 of Lachnospiraceae bacterium. Classification (GTDB taxonomy): domain Bacteria; phylum Bacillota; class Clostridia; order Lachnospirales; family Lachnospiraceae; genus JAKSSA01. The sequence goes on along the minus strand of JAKSSA010000009.1, from coordinate 19,713 downwards.
ATAATGACTAAATATGGTACTGTTAATCTCAAAATGAGCTATGTTGGTATTTTGGGCTTTTATCTCTTAGGATGTGCTTATATGGCAATTGGTCTTTTTATTTCAGGTATTACTGAAAATCAGGCTATGGCAGCCATACTGACCTTTGTATTTGTACTTGCAACACAGTTATCAGATTCAATTGTCGGACTTTTTAATTCTGACTCTAAATCAAATTTTGTTGTTTTCACAGTTTTAGCAATTGCAATTGCAGGTATTCTTTATCTGTCAATGAAGAATATATTCGTATCAGCAGTCTCATTTATTGTTATTGAGCTTGTGATGATAGTACTTTATCTTGTGAATTCAAGCATTTTTGATGGACTTGCTTCAAAGCTTGTGACAGGACTTTCATTGGTGACTCCTTTTGCTGATATGGTATCAGGAGTGTTTGAACTTAAATCTGTGGTGTTTTTCTTAAGTGTTATCATAGTATTCCTCTACCTTGCTGATAACAGTTTAAAGAAAAGACGTTTTAATTAGGGGGTTGTTATGGAAGATAAGAATATATTTTCGTCTGTTACAGCTTCTTTTAAAAACAGAAGATTTGTTGGTGGCGCATATCAGACGGTTTTCGCAATATTTGTTATTGCCGCAGCAGTGATAGTTAATTTGATTTTTTCTTCATTGAATATTTCAGTAGATATAACCGATGATAATAAATATTCAATACATGAAGAAACAAAACAAATGCTTTCAGAGATGAAAGATGATGTGACTTTGTATTACTTGAAGGTTACTAATGACGATATTGAAATTTTTGATAAGATTTTAGGACAGTTTAAAAAATATGGAAAGAAGCTTAACATAGTAGAAAAAGATCCTGTATTAAATCCTAAATTTGCCAAGCAGTATACTGATTTGGATATTAATAGTCACAGTATTATTGTAGTAAATGAAAAGACAGGCAAGAGTAAGTATATTGATTACGAGGAACTTCTTGTTATTGAATATGGTATTAATTACAATACATACCAATATGAGGCAAATGTTGTAGGTGTTGATATTGAAGGTCAGATTAATTCTGCAATTGCTTATGTGTCCGGTGCTAAAATGCCTAAGCTTTATGAAGTATCAGGACATGGCGAAACTGCATTGGGAACAACTGCAAAAGAAAGCTTAACCAAAAGCATGATTACTTATGATACGGTTAAAACTTTGCAGGAGGATATTCCATCTGACTGTGATACATTGGTTATTAATCTGCCAAGATTTGATTTTACAAAGGATGAAGCAGATAAAATAAATGAATATCTTGACAATGGTGGACATCTTTTTATTAATCTTGATTATGAAAGTCAGTCTTTTGCCAATTTAACAGGTCTGCTTGAAAAATATGGACTTAAGCTTACACAAAGTCTTGTAACAGAAACTGATAGAAATTACTATTTTGGTGATTATTCAAGTATTATACCTATTGTTTATAATACTAAGTATACCTCCTCTGTTTACGAGAAGGATGGTTTGATAATGGCACCTTATTCTGCAGGATTTTTACAGGATGCAGAGAAAAAAGATTCTGTGACCAAAACCGTATTAATGGCATCATCTGCATCTTCTCTTGCTAAAAGTATTGATAATAGCAATTTCAGAGAGGCAGAAGAAGGTGATGAAGAAGGTTCTTTTGATTTAGGTGTAATTGTAAAGGATTCTTCAAATAATGCCTGTATAGCTGCATTTGCAAGTCTTGGATTGTTTGACCAAAGACTTTTGTCAGAACCTTCATTTGCAAATTATATGTTCTTTTCAAGTGTAATAAGCACTCTTGCAAATATCGATGAGATATATGTTGCAGTTCCTTCAGTAAGCATAGTTGAAACTTCAAGATTATCTCTTACAGAAGCTGAGGCCTTGACTTATGGAATATTACTGATGCTTGTTATTCCTATTATTCTTATTGCAATTGGTGTAATAATCTTAGTTGTCAGAAACAATGATAGTCGTAAAAAGAATATGAGGGCAAAAGAGGACCGAAATGAAGAAAAAGAATAGAAATCTAATCATTCTTGTTGCTGCTTTAATAGTTCTTTGTGCAGCTTATCTGATAATTAGATTTGCCGGTAATAAAGATAAAGAAGAAACGGCAGAAGAAAAAAATATAATGCTTTCTGACTTTCAAAAGGAGGAAATTAAAGCATTTTATGTATATGCTCAAGATTATGAATTATCTTTTAAGAGAAGTGGAGATACTTTTGTAAATATTGAGGACGCAGCATTTCCTGTTAATATGACAAAGATTAATTCAATGCTTGATACCTTAGTAAGCTTGGATTATCATACTTTTATTTCAAAAGATATGTCACTTTTATCCGAGTATGGAATAGACAGAAATGGTAAAAGAGTCGTAGTCGATTTAAATAATGGAAAAACAAGGTCTTTTGTGGTAGGAGATTTGCTGCTTCTTGATAAAAGCTCGATTTATCTTCTTGATGTGGAAAACGAGATTATTGTAGCTTGTCAATATGCTTTAAATACTCAGATAATGGCTGGGAAAAGTTCCTTTATTGAAAAGGAAGAAGTTATTTCACTTGATGAAAACCAGATTAAGAGAATAGATATTTTAACAAATGAAAAGAATTATTCGCTTGTTAAGCAGAAGAGCGCTTTGGATGCTATCGATGAAATACTTAAAGAATCAATGGAGTCAGGTAGCGAAGAACTTATAAATATTGATATAGTTGATGAGTGGACTGTAACTGATTCTTTTGATGGCCAGAATACAGTGAATCAGTGCGATTTAGAAGCTTTGGAAAAGGATTTGTGGAATTACACGACTTATACAACAAGCTTTACGATTGAGTATAATTGCAAAGATTTTGCTCAATATGGTCTTGATAATCCTTGGGCTACACTTATTGTATTTTTCAATGAAAAGGATGAAGATGGCAAATTAACTGACAAATTGTCAAGTTATAAGCTGACTGTAGGAAACAAAGACGAAGCAGGAGATTATTACTATATCAGAATTAATGACAGCTCATATGTTTATAAAATGACCAATGCCTTAGTTGAAAATCGCTTTGGTAAGCAGGCAATAGATTATATTAAGCTTAAGTAAATAATAAGATAGTGGGTGCAGACCGTAATGAAATATGCTATAATCATTACGGTCTGTTTTTATTACAGGCTGTTGGGGGGAGCTATGGATTGGGTAAGAGCATTCTTTAATTCATTATTACATGGCGATAAAAAGACAAAACAGTATCTTGGTGGTATTGTTGCTTCTTTTGTCGCTTTTTTATTTTTTCTCGTTTTAGCATTTTTTTCAATGCCTGTTTTGAATGGTATTTTATCAGGCGTAGGACTGTTAACCGGAATTTTGCTTGTAACAAATGTGAGATTTTATATAGCAGAAATGAAAGAGGAAGAAGAAAAAGAGGCAGCAAGAGAAGAATTTCTCAGGAAAAAAGGGCTTGTATATTACAATAATCATAAAGATGTTTCTATGCATACAGCAAGTTATGTTAATTCTTATGTGAAATTATATACTAAAAAGAAAATAAAGAAGCTTATGTACGCTTATAAGGTAAAAAAAGAAAATCTGCCTGTAATTATAGATGAGTGGAAAAGCGAAAAGCTGTTTAATGTCCCGGCTTTCATTTGGAAGGATAAGAACTTTTTATATTTTCTTGTTTTGGATGAAGAAACAAAGATGATGAAAATAGATAGAAATGATTTGTCAATTATAAGAATCAAGAAGGATGTGGCTGCGATAAAAGAGGATGATGATTTATGGGATAGTCATTCTTTAATAGGTAAAGTTTTTAATGAATTAAAAACACCGTGTTATAAGGACGAGGATGGCACTTATCTTAAGAAACAGTACCTGATAGGTGATGATATTTATTTTAGAAAAGCATCGATTAAAAATGTCAGAGAGCTTCTTGAGCTTGATATTGAAATAGATAACAAGAAATATCTTACAGCATATTATAATGATTATTTTAGAAATGTATATAAGCTTTTGCTTTTGCAGAAGGAGGGCTTAATAGAAGAAGCGGAATATGATGAAAAAGTAAGATATGAGCTGCAGGGAATGGCTGAATCTAAAATGAAGCTTAATGTTTTTCACGAATATCTTGCACAGATGCTGATGGAAGGGATATTGGCAAAGGAATATGGTGAATATGCGCTTAAAATAAGAAAGAATTTGCGCATAAAAGTAAACAATGATTAGTATTATTAAAGCATATTCTTATTCTCTTACTGATATAAGCTGTGGTTAATAATTATCAGCTAAAATATGACAAAAAACGGGGAAAAATAAGCGAAATCTTACTTGACAACAGCTTGTATAATTGTATACAATTACACAATAATATTTGCCAAAAGGTTGTTTTTTTATTGTATACAATCTGAAAAGTGGAGGATCGAATGACCAACAGACGAGTTTTTAAAAACTTAAGAAATAACCTTCTTTTTCTAGAAGAACCTATTTATGAGCTTGTTGATGTTAAGGAACCAAATGTGTTCCATAATCTTTTTCCGTACAGTGAAGTTCCTAAAATCGCATTTAACGACCGAATTGTACCTCATAACTTTCCTGATGATATCTGGATTACAGATACCACTTTTAGGGATGGACAGCAGTCAAGAGCCCCTTATACAACTGAACAGATTGTGACAATTTTTGATTATCTCCACAGGCTTGGAGGCCCTAATGGTATAATCAGAGCAAGCGAATTTTTCCTATATTCCAAAAAGGATCGTGATGCCGTTTACAAGTGCATGGAACGTGGATATGAGTTTCCGGAAATAACCTCATGGATACGTGCAAGCAAAAAAGACTTTGAACTTGTAAAGGAAATAGGTTTGAAGGAAACAGGTATTTTGGTAAGCTGCTCTGACTATCACATATTCTATAAGATGAAAATGACGAGAGCTCAGGCAATGGAACACTATTTAAATGTAGTCAGAGAATGTCTTGAAACAGGAGTTGCTCCAAGATGCCACTTAGAAGATATTACAAGAGCAGATATTCATGGCTTTGTTATTCCATTCTGTTCTGCATTGATGAGATTGTCAGATGAGTATGGAATTCCTGTAAAAATTCGAGCATGTGATACTTTAGGCTACGGCGTAAATTTCAATGGTGCAGAAATGCCAAGATCTGTACAAGGCATTATTTACTGTCTTAATGTTCATGCCGGTGTACCTTCAGAGCTTCTTGAATGGCATGGTCATAACGATTTTTACAAAGCGGTTACAAACTCAACTACGGCCTGGCTTTATGGTGCGAGCGGTGTAAACTGTTCACTTTTTGGTATAGGTGAGAGAACCGGTAATACTCCTTTGGAGGCTATGGTATTTGAATATGCTCAGCTTATGGGTGATTTGAATGGTATGGATACTACAGTAATCACCGAACTTGCTGATTATTATAAGAAAGAAATCGGTTACAAGATTCCTCACAGAACACCTTTTGTAGGTAAGAACTTCAATGTTACAAGAGCAGGTATTCATGCGGATGGATTAATGAAAAATGAGGAGATTTATAATATCTTTGATACGGAAAAATTCCTTAAAAGACCTCCTTTGGTATCTATATCCGCAACCTCAGGTGCCGCAGGTATTGCTCACTGGATTAATAAGTTCTATCGCCTCGAAGCGGATGCTTTGATAGCAAAGAATCATCCTATGGTAGTTTACATGAAGGAAAAGATTGACGAGGAATATGAGTCCGGCCGAGTAACTGTTATCACAGACGAGGAAATGATATCGCTTATTAATTCACTGAAGGGTCAATATGGCGTTGATTTGCCTGACAGCATGGATTGATTTATAAAAGAAAATATATAAGGCTTTGACCTAAGTATACATAAGAAAGGGATTTTTGTATGTCAGAAAGAGATCAGATGATTGAAAAGGCAAAAGAACATTTTGGAAAGCTTTTGGAAAAACAGCTTGCAAGAGTTGATAAGATGAAAGCACAGGGTGATTTCATTAATTATCAGGCACTTGATGTTATAAAAATTGGTATCTGTGGTGGAGATGGAATTGGTCCTGCCATTACCGGTCAGGCACAGAGAATTCTTGAATTTTTACTTGAAGACGAAGTTAAGAAGGGTAAGGTTGAATTTAAGGTTATCGATGGCTTGACTATTGAAAATCGTGTAAAAGAGAATGCAGCAATCCCTAAAGATGTTCTTGAACAGATTAAGGAATGCCCTGTAATTCTTAAGGGACCTACAACTACACCGAGAAAAGGTGACCCATGGCCTAATGTAGAAAGTGCTAATGTAGCAATGCGTAAGGAGCTTGATTTGTTTGCAAATGTACGTCCTGTACGTATTCCTGAACAGGGAATCGACTGGACATTTTACAGAGAAAATACAGAAGGCGCATATGCAGTCGGAAGTATGGGTGTTAATGTAAATGAAGACCTTGGTGTTGACTTTACTGTTGTAACAACTCAGGGAACAGACCGTATTATTCGCGCTGCCTTTGAATATGCTAAGGCTAATGGTAAAACAAGAGTAACAGCAGTTACCAAAGCAAATATTATCAAGACTACAGATGGTAAATTCTTAGATAAGTTCAGAGAAATCGCAAAAGAATATCCCGGAATTGAAACTGATGACTGGTACATTGATATTATGACCGCAAAGCTTGTTGATGAGAAGCGCCGTCGTGATTTCCAGGTTGTAGTTTTACCTAATCTTTATGGTGATATTATTACTGATGAGGCTGCTGAATTCCAGGGTGGTGTTGGTACTGCAGGTAGTGCTAATATCGGTAAGGAATATGCTATGTTCGAAGCTATTCATGGTTCAGCACCGAGAATGGTTAGCGAGGGAAGAGCAAAATATGCAGACCCTTGTAGCGTAATTCGTGCAGCAGCAATGCTTCTTGCACATATTGGTTATAAGAAACAGTCTGATTTACTTTATGAAGCACTCGACATTTGTACTGTCACAGAGAAAAAGCTTGTAATGACAGGACGCGATACAGGTGCAACAAATGAAGAGTTTGCTGATTATATCATGGAAACAATTAAGAAAATCAGCAAATAGGAGCATAATGAGTTTCTTAACTATACTTTTTTGTTAATATATGTTATTATTTAGATTCGCAGGGGTGATAAACATCCCTGCGATAAATGCTGTTTGGAGATAGACATAATTTAGTGATATGTGTTAAATAGGAGGAGTTATGGATCAGCAGGAATTGAATGGGGCTTCGCTTGATAACTATTCTTTGAGGGGCCGAGTATGTAATGATATGCGTGAGGATATGTTATATGGTAAGTATAAAGAAAATGAAGAATTAAAAGAAAATGCGATAGGTACAGAGCTTGGTGTGAGCAGAACACCTGTAAGAGAAGCCTTAAGACAGCTTGAGCTTGAAGGACTGGTTAAGATTATACCTAATAAGGGCGCTTATGTAACAGGCATTTCACAGAAGGATATTCAGGACATATATGCCATTCGTTCATATCTTGAAGGGCTTGCTGCAAAATGGGCTTGTGATAATATTACAGATGAACATCTTGATGAGATGGAAGAAATTACCTATCTTGCTGAGTTTCATATTAAGAAGGAAATGTGGGATAAGATTGTTGAACTTGACAACAGATTCCATGAGTTGATATATCAGGCTTCAGGAAGTAAGATTCTTGAACATGAGCTTACAGCTTTTCACCATTATGTTGAGAGAGTAAGAAGAATATCTCTTGCAAAAGCAGAAAGAGCTCATAATGCAAATGAAGAGCATAAGCGTATCCTTGGTGCAATAAAGGCACATGATAAGGTTTTGGCAGAGAAGCTTGCACATGATCATATTATTGAGACTATGCAGAATCTGTACAAGCAGGGGATAGATTGATAATGAAGAATAATACCAATACTACATATTATCTTGCAATTGATATTTCACCGATGACCGGAAGACATCTGCTTGGACATGTTGGAGAACGAGGAATCGAACTTGAAGAGGTTTATCGTTTTAATAATAGAATTAAGGATAACGATGGTCATTTATATTGGGATGTTGAATATCTTTTCAAAGAGATAAAAGAGGGTATGAAGGCCTGCTATAATCAGGGAAAGATACCAAGAAGTTTAAGTATTGATACATGGGGAGTCGATTATTGCCTGCTTGATAAAGAAAATGAATTGATTCGTAATCCGTTTTGCTTCAGAGATAAAAGAACAGCAGGGATGTATGATAAGATATATACAAAGATATCAGAAGATGATTTGTATGAAAGAACCGGTACTTTAAGGTATGATTATAATACGATAAGTCAGTTATTGGCTCATGCGCAGGAATTTGATCATGATTTGAGAGAAACCAAGACTTTACTTTTCCTTCCTGATTATTTGAATTTTTTGCTGACAGGAAACATTTTCTGTGAGTATACAATTGCTTCCACAAGTGGATTACTTAACATAAAAACAAATGATTGGGATTATGAGCTGATTACAAAGCTTGGATTACCGAGAAGAATATTTAAAGAATTATCAAATCCTAAAACGTTTGTTGGAAGACTTAAAGATGAGATAGTAGATGAAGTTATGTTTCAGTGCGAGGTCGTTTTATGCGCAAGTCATGATACAGCATCTTCTGTACTTTCTCTTCCTACCAAGGAAGAAAACTGTCTTTTTATAAACTCAGGTACTTTTTCTTATCTTGGCTTTGAAACCTTACGGCCATATACGGACTTTAAAAACAGAGTAGCAGAATTTACTAATCAGGGTGGCTTTGATTTTAAGTATCTTTATCTTAAAAACATACCAGGGTTTTATATTCTTCAGCAGGTAAGAAAAGAAATGAAGCTTGATATGAGCCATGCTGAGATTTCAGAAGCAGCCAGAAATTCAAAGGTGAATTCGACAATTAACCTTGATGATGAGAGGTTTGATACTCTTGAGGATATTTCAAAGAAAATATGTGAAGTTTGTTGGGAGAAGGGAACAGAAGCTCCTAAGACTATTGGTGATTACGCGAAGGTTATTTTTGAATCTTTGGCAGAGCATTATAATAAATCCATAAAGGCAATCGAGAGAAATATTGAAAGAAAATTCGAGAGCATATGTATTTTTGGTGGAGGATCTAATAGTCGATATTTAAATGAACTTACAGCGGAGAAAACAGGGAAGACAATAATTATAGGAAACCCGGAAGCATCAGGGCTTGGAAATATTATGGTTCAGATGTTAAGAAATGACTATTTTGCATCTCTTGAAGCAGCTCGTGATTTCATAAGAGGCGAAGGTAAGATATACTAAAAAGTTAAAAAATAAAATATAACAAAAAGTAAAAAAGAGAATATATTATAAAGTAAAAAAGAATTGAAAATATAAGTTTTTTTCAAAAAAAATCAGACAGCTTAGGTTGTCTGTTTTTTGTATATAGTATATTGAAAATTAAATAGCATGATAATATATGAAGGATAGCAGTGTTTATTATGATTGAATAGGATTAACTATGCGATTAAAAAAATACTATGCGATTCTGATAATTTTTGGACCTGAGTTATTCTTAAGCTCTGCTACTACATCTACCATTTCTTCGCCACCAATCTTAACAGGTTCTAAAGTATTGATGGAATAATACTTCACTACATTTTTACTTTCTTTATTAATTGTTTCTGCCGTCAAAAAACTGCGTCTTCTGTGATAATCTATAAAAGGCGCATTGTCGTAGATTACGAAGTTGTCAAAAGCACTTATTTCGTAAGGTAACAAATTTATGTATTTTTTATCGGTACTTTCACTCATACTCGTTATTATATAGTTTTGACAAGAATATTGCAAGAAATAAAATAATCAAAATTACTCTTTACTTTTTCATGATAATATAGTATCATTTGATTACAACAAAAGCATTGACGTTAATATTATTCATCAATCAATCATTTCTTTTGTCTTTAATCAGCTTTTGTTTTCCATTTTAAATGTTATATTTAGTTTTAATTAGTTTCATTTTCATGTTTGAGTTTGTTTTTATATAGTTTTTAGGAGGAAAAATGCGAAGAATCAGAATGAAAAGGAATACAGTTCATTATTTAATTTTGTCATCTATATTAATTGGTGGACTTGCTCTTATGCTTAGTTTTACTTATTTTGCTGTCAGTACTTTAAAAGAAAATTATAAGACTAAGGAGTTAGAAATTAACAAGAAAGTTGCAATGTTTGAAAGAATGGTCTTAGTAGCAAAAACAGATATAAAGGCCGGTTCAGTACTAAGTGAGGAAAATTTGGTAAAGAAAAAAATAGTTTGCGATTTAGGAACAGAAGATGTGCCGCTATCTCTTATGCAGGATATGAAAGCTAAGGTTGACATAAAAGAAGGGGCAATTATTACAGAGTCTGTATTTGTTACTTCTAATGCTTGCTCTGATAAAAGACTTACTGGTGTTGAAGGAATTTCACCATGTTTATTTTTGAAGGAGAATGATTATGTTGATGTAAGGATTTCTTTTCCAAATGGTGAGGATTTTTGTTTGCTGTCAAAGAAAAAAGTGCGGGGCATTGAAGAAGGTATTTATATTTTTGAACTTGATGAGAGGGAACTTATTTGTGTTTCGTCTGCTAAGGTTGATTTAAAGAGATATCCTGAAACTTGTATGTATCTTGTGAAATATGAGGAACCGGATATACAAAAGCAGGGGAAGGAAACCTATATTCCAAACCTTGAGAGTATGGCTTTATTAAGTTCTTTAGAGTTTGGTGATGTTAATGAAATGGTATCAGACGATAAAAGACTTGAGTTTGAGGGAAGACTTGATTTAAGAACATTGCAAAAGGGGTAATATGGTAATTTCGTTTATTGGTAATAATTATTATGACATTTTTTTATTAACTTTAGGAGTTTTTGTTTCCCAATACAGGAAGGTTTTGGTGGTTGATCATAATACAGAGGATTGGCTTTCAGAGAGTCTTGATAAACCTTTGAGGCTTTCTGGAGTTGGTGAAATAGTTACATATGAACACTTTGATTATACTGATGTTGAACTAAATGACCATTGGAGCAAGGTTTATGATGTTATTATGATAGATGGCGGTAATGATGAAAACAAATCGGATAATAAAATTACAGACTACAGTATTTTAGTTTCTGATGGAAGATTACCGGCAGTTAAGAAAATAACTACGCTATATGAAAGCAGGAAAAGTGAACTTAAACAAAAATATGTGACCTGCTTTTTGAGAAATGTTATGCAGGGCGATAATTCTTTGAGATATTTGCAAAAGTATCTTAAAGAACGAATAGATTTAAACCATTTATTTTTGGTTGAGATAAATGAGTTAGATCAGAAGAATTTGTATCGTGCAGCCATAACGGGAAAAATTGGAATTAAAATGGCATCAAGAACAATGAAAAATAGTGTATTTAGTTTAACAGATGATATTCTGGAGGTCGTAAATAATGGATAAGCACCGAAGAATAAGTTTTTTTTCATCCTCTAAAGGAAAGTGTTCAGTTTCTGCCAATATGTGTCTCTTGGCCACCTATCTTTCGACTATAAAAGAAAAAAAGGTCCTTGTAATTTCTCTTAACAGTGATGACAGTTGTTTTGATGAATTATATTTTGGAACGGGTGAGGCAGGTAAAAATTGTGCTCTTCTTAATAACATTGGATTAATTGGTTTAAAGAGAATATGCGAAATCAGATCAATAGATTCAGAGCTTGTTGAAAAATATGCTGTGAAGATAAATAAGCTTCTGTATATTTTGCCAGGTTATGAGAAGGATATGCAAAATCAGTTTATTGACAGTGTATTAAAAGCAGCAGACGAAGTATATGAATATATACTGATAGATTTTTCAGGATATGAAAATAATGATAAGTTTGAAAGTTTATTTTCTTTTGTTTGTATTTCGCAGGAAGAAAATGTAATAAAAAATGGACTCGATATATTTAATACAGGAGATAGAAGGAAAAAAGCTTTTATTGTTGGAAGATATGATTCTAAATCTGTTTACAATGTTTCAAACATACGAAAGATTATGAAATCGTTAATCAAAGAAAATAAAGAAAAGTCCAAAGGTGAAGAATTGAAATCTGAAATATGCGCGGAACATATTTTCCCGATTTCGTATGAAACATCGATTTTTGATTATATTTCATCATGTAATACCGAAGGCTTGTCGAAACATTTTCTATTAATCAACAGTGAAAAAAAGAAAAAATCTAAGGTATTATCAGAACTTGAAGCTTTAACGGATTATATGGAAGAGGAATAAATGGAATTTATTTTTTATACTTTGACTGCGGTTTTTTTCTTCATAACAGTTATGTTATTTATAAGATGGCGTCGCGAAATATACAGAAGAAAAAAAGAAAAGAACAAGCAACCTATAGCTTTGAAGGTCAAGAGCCTGATATATGATTATATATATTCCGAATCAACCTTTGAGAAAAAACTGACAGCGAATGATGGTAATGAGTTTTCTTTTCAGAAAGAACTTCTTTACCAGGCAATAAATACCTGTAATTGGGGATTTGAAGGTGAAAAACGATTTCTTAAAAGTTACATAGAAAAGGTTTTGACGACGGAATTACAGTTATCAGAGTCTGAAATAGATAAATACCTTGATTACAGACATGAAATGAGCAGTCCTGAACTAAAGTTTAGAATGCTTTTGTATTATTACAGGAAAAAATATGATAAAGATGCATTTGGAAGATTGTATGATGATATGAATTGGTCAGCTATGATTGACAAAGGTGAAATCAATGCTGAAATGATAGACGAAGCTTTTGATAAGATGCAAGCTTTTAAGTGGAAGGAGGATAGGAATGAAGAAGCTTGTGATTTCTCTTTTAATTATTCAGATAAGATAAAATTACTCTCTGAGATTGTTTATGAAAGCTTTGGACATGGTGTCATTGATACATTACGCGACCAAAATATTGATGGAGTTTCAGGTGGTATTGGCGGATTTATTAAGAATAGTATTGAAACTGCTTCTGATGCAGAGAACAAGAAAGGAAATTATTCATATGACTGCATTTGGATAATGTTCAGGGGCTCAACTTTGAGGATGAAATTTTTAAGTTTTAAGAATGAAGCGGAACTGATAAGGGTATGCAAAACTTTGATTTCATACAGAAGCTTTGGTAATCTGAGTAATTCGAATCCGAAGATGATAGTTGACATGCAAGACGGCTCAAGAGTTGCGGTAATGCGTCCTCCTTTTTCTGAAAGCTGGGGCTTCTTTGTGAGAAAATTTAAAACCGGGTCAGCGTCATTTAAGAGTTTATTTAGTATGAAGGGCAGTGACAATGTTTTTTTGCTATTAAGTTTGTTTGTCAGAGCAGGTATTAATTTGGCAGTGACCGGCGGACAGGGGTGCGGGAAGACCACCTTACTTAAATCACTTCTTGGTGAACTTCCAAGAAATAAGAACATAAGAATAGAAGAGATGGTTTTCGAATTATGGATGAGGGAAAGCTATCCTGAAAGAAATATCATGTCTTTTAGAGAAACTAAAGATGTGTCTTTACAAGATGGAATAGATTTTATGAAAAAGACTGATGCGCAGGTAATGATTTTTGGTGAAATTGCAAGCAACGAAACTGCAGCACTGCTCATTGAATTAGGACAGGTTTCTGAACAGCTTATGTTTACTCATCATGCGATGTCGACTGAAAAGCTTGTGGGGTATTTTAGAAATGCCTTGTTACGAACCGGTATTTTCAGAGAGGAAAAATTAGCTGCGAAGCAGGTTATTGATACTTTAAGAGTGGATATACATATGGCAACTTTAAAGGATGGTAAGCGTATTATCGAACGAATATCAGAGATTATACCAGGTAGCAAAGCTGGAGAATATGAAGTTAAGAACTTAGTTGAATACAAAGAGGGCTATTTATTTGTAAATAAACCTTCAGAAACTCTTTTAGAAATTTTAATGAAGCGAGATATGGAAAAGGAGGTGAAATCTTTGTGGAGTATGCCATAGTGGCTTTCTTTATTTGTATGAGCATTTTCCTTGAAATAAAAATCCGTAAGTGGGAAAAGGAAAAAATACAATTTCTTTTGAAATTATCAGGGTTTGTTGAGCATATTCGTCGCAGCTATTTGGAAAATGGCAAGATAGGTGAAAACATGATAGAGGCAGGAATACATTGCGGTAAAGAATTTATTTATCTTGCTGACAGAATGGTTGATTTGTTAAATGCAGAGAAAGAAAATCCTGATCTTGATGACTATTTCATAAATTCTCTTTATACACAGTGCAAAAATCTTGCTGAGTTTGGTGATACCTATGGCGAGAAAGGTTCGTTGTTTGCGGATAACATGCTCGAACTTTCAAAAGATATTAAAAGTCGTATTCTTGACATAAGAAGTTATTCAATAATGTTTGCCGGGGTTGACATAGTAATAATTCTTCCAATGCTGTTTTTTTATCCACTAAAGAAATGGTGCATTTCTTTTCTTCCGGAATCTGTATTCTATTTTGAAAAGTATGGTAAAGCTGTAGTAATACTTTGCCTCTTAGTTTCTCTTTCTTTGTATTTTCTAAACAAAATGATTTCACCCTTCAGAAGAGAATATTTGCTTTTGATGCTTGAAGGTGCAGCTGCAAAGCTTGATATTGAGAGAAAAAGAAAAGGCATGGCTTTTTTTATAAGGAATTTGGCAGTCAGGCTTCTTAAAAAGGCTATAAATATAGTGAATATGCTTGGCGCCGGAAAAAATGAAATTGAGATAATGGAATATTATCAGATATTAACATCGCTTAAAGGTGTTAATGGAATGACGGTATTTACTATGTTAAAAACCATGGCAGACAATAGCAAAGCCCTGAAAAAAGAAATGAGAGTGCTTTTAAATGATTATATGCTGTTGGGAAATGAAGCATTTTCGCAAAGCAGGCCTCATATTAAGAATGAAATGTTTAACAAACTGATGGATTCTTTTGCTGCTTGTGATTATTCAGGGATAGAAGATGCATTTTCTGATTTGGATAATGAAAAAGAGTTTTTTAGATTGCAGGGAAACTTAGAAAAAGAATCGAGCATAAAAAATGGAGCTTCTTTGATGAAATTACTTGGTTTTTTACCGGTAATTATGGTTTTTTTTCTATATCTTATTTTGCCATTTTTAGTAACATGTCTTGAAAGATATGGAGCTATGATGAACATTTAGTTAAGTAACAAAACGAACAAGCTTAACTTTAATGAGTATGATTAATTATGAATATTTGTAGGAAAGGAAGGAAAGAAAAATGTCTAATGGGTTGAAACTTTTATTGATTGCAGGTGAAGTTCTGATTACGTGTATTGTGATAAGCATAGGCTTTACAATTGCTAATAAAGGAAAAGAGAACATTAACGAAGCGGTCACAGAATTTGAGTCGGTTCTTGATGAATATGACAATTTTTAATAATAGGAGTGCTTTTGATGGAAAGTAGTATGAAGCTTTTGATGTTGTCAGCATCGGTATTAATTTCGTGCACCATCATAGCCCTTTGGTTTACGCTGTCTGATCAGATAGGAAAGTATTCAGATAAGAAACAAATGGAAATTGAGGCATATCATGAACGTGAAAAGCAGGAACTTTTATCCGGATACAATGGGATGACTATATATGGGTATGAGATTTGCAGATATATAAGGAAATTGCTTGATAAGGAACTTTATCCTGAATTAGTAGTCACTATGATTTCAGGAGAAGTAATATCAATTGATATATGCAATGATTATTATTTAATCACAAATTCAGGGAGTGAGAAATATATAGAGCCTGTAAGCTTGTATAAATGCGCTGTGAGCATTCATAGAAATGCTGATAAAGAAAGTGCTAATTCTGACAACAAGGAAAGTGATATGGAAAGATATAAAGATAACAATGCAGGTAATATCAAGAGCATTAATACAGATAATAGCAGATCAAATAATTATTACAGTGATTATGTTATAAGCTTTGTGGAGGTAAATGTTTGAGTGAACTGATTTGTGAAAATATTAAAACCTTATTTGCATTTGTGTTGTTTATCTTGTCATTGACATTACTTATTACAATCTCAGACAGGGCTTTAAAGGTTATTGAAAAACGAAGGATGGAATTAATAAATCCATATAAGTGCGAATATATATTAAACAATACTGGAGACTTTTATGGATGAAATATTAGGAGATTTTTTTGATTTATTTGTCGCTTGGTTTACAATGTTTGCTTTGCCTTTATTATTCTTTAGCATCCTTTTAGCTGAACTTTGTTGATTATAAAGGTGGAATTTCGTTTGTGAAAAAAGTGCAAAATCAACATGTTTATTTGTGCCGCTTAATATTCACTTTTATTAAGAAGTGAACATAAGCTTTCTAAAATTAAAGAAAGGAAATCAAAAATTCAATTACTATAAACAAATAATTGGATTGTGTAAAAAAATATGAATTTTATGTCAAGAATATCAATGGTAATGATCAGTATTATGACTTTTATAGCTGTCCTTGGATTTGCATATGGCAACATTTTAAGCCATAGTGAGAAGGAGTTGCTTGAATTTCAGGTTGATGGAAATATTGAGTCTTTTCTTTCAGCAAAGACTCAGACTATATGTGGCGGAACCTATGAAAAAAATAATATGCCGGGCTTTGAAGATGTGCTTAATAAAATGATGCAGGATAAGATGGAACTTGATGTGATAAATGAACGAGAATTTTATATTAATACAATCGCATAAAAGAATGAAGGCAAAGAGAAAACGCTGCAGTATGAGTTCTATAGTGAGGAAAATATTTAATATTCATATAATTTTAGATTTTCTGACTATTTTATTAATGGCGTTGTTTATGTCAACATTTTTCACAACAGGTGAAACCAAGGCAGCTGCAAGAAAATCACTTTTATATTATTATGATTATAATGAAGGAATGGGATTTGGCATATATGAAATGATGAAACAACGTATGGTGCTACTTCCTTCTTTTAATGAAGCACTAGGATCAAATGCATCTGCGATAACAACTTATATGACAAATAAGTATGAGATTGCAAAGGATGAGGAGGGGAAAGAATGGTATTTTTTAAGTGAAGACAATAAAGCTTTGTTTGTCCATCCTGTCGATTTTAACTTAGAAAAGGTTTGTTACCCTTCAGAAATCATGAATGAAAACGGTAAATATAGTGTGTATTCAATTGGTGGCGCAGGTGCGTATTATGCAGATTATAAGAAACAGATAAATTCAAGGTCATTAAATGAATACTATGATTATGAAAAGTGCAAAGGCTCTTATCAATACAGTTCAAATGTTAATTATAAACAGAGGAGTTTATTTTATGCATTTGGGAGTTTTGGAAACGGAAAATGTAGTGGATATGTGGTATCAGAAGATGCAGCTTTGAATTATAACAACTTTGAGGTGCATCATGAGTACTATAATTGCCGCCTTAAGGAAATTGAAATCCCAATGACTGTCAGAAGAATTGAAGAATACACCTTCGTTAATTGTGTAGGTATTGCAAAGCTTACTGGCGGCGACGGTATTATAGAGATAGGAAATAAAGCTTTTTCAGATGCACCTTTTGTCACAGAACTTAAGGAGCATTCTGTTAGCCAGTATTCTTATGATAATGATAGGATAATTGATAATACATATTATTACTATAATGGCAAAAATTATTTAAAAGCTATTGGCCCTGGAATGAATGATTATTTGAAATCTTATCTTGCTGGAATGTATAACGGATATAAGCCATTTTTTTATTTTCCAAAACAACTTGCTGACATAGTTTCATACGATTCTGTTTTTTCCGGAAGAAGCAATGTGAAACTGTACAATGCCGGGCCTTCAAGAATACGCTGCCCGTATGGACATGTGTATGAACTTAATGATATAGATGAAGGCTGTTATGAATGCGATAATATTATACAGGACATTATTGTAGTGCCAAAAAGGCAGATAGTAGATATAAATGAGTTACCATCTTTTAGAGTATCAGGTATTTATCAAAGTGGAAAAGTAAGGAATATAGATAATTTTTATAATGATTATGTTTTGAATAAAAAAGGAATACAAACAGTAAAGATAACGGCAAGTGGGATTACAAAGGAAGTGGTTGTCGAATGTAGTGGGAACATAGTTTGTAATAATTGCGGAAGTGTTTTTAAACCAGATAATGACAGCTTTTATTATTGCTATTTATGCAGTAAAAATATAAGTAAAGTTATATTCCATTGTGAAGACAAAATTATTGATGGACAGCGATTATTGTTTAGAACAGAGGCAATTTATCAAGATGGCAGTATTGAAGATGTGACAGGTTCTACTGTTTATTCGATATTGCCGATAGGAGAGAATAATGTGTTGTTGAATTTGAATTATGCCGGGTTTAGTTTTCAAAAAGTATTAAATATTGTGAATTTGGCCCATGACAACGGGATTATAAAAGAATTAAATGAAGATTTAATAACAGATAGTGATAGAGAAATTGTACTGAAAATATTAAAAGAAAAGAATGATGAGTCAAATCAGCAAAACATAAAAACTGCAAGTGGTATACGGGAAATAATGGAAGAAAAGATAAAAGCTTCCATGAAAAATAACAGTGAGATATTGTCTTATACAATGAATGAACTGCATAGCTATAATAAAAATAGCATTAAAGATAAAGAATCTTTACAAAGAGTAAAACTGTTTTTACGAGGTCAGAGTTTTAATGAAGGTTGCAGAGTTTATTACAATATTTGGAATGATAATGCTGGCAATGTTTTTCTTTTTTCAGGGGAAAATAGCTGATAACAATGCTCTTTATCAGGAAAGACAATATCTTGAAGAAACTCTTGCCATAAGTATGGATAGTTGTAAAACGGCTTTTTTAAGTCTTGGTGAGGAATGCATTTGCGATGCTAAAGGTGCATATTTAAATATGACTAATTCACTTGAAAAATTTCATGGAGATGGAAAGTATTCTGAAGTAATTAAGGATAACATAGTATGCTTCATTGTTTTTGAAAATGATAAAGTGTCATATGTTGATGATAAGAAAACATTGAATCAATTGTATGAGATGAAAATAAACGATGACAGGTATCGCTGCTTTTTTGATTTAAAAGGGAATGTTTCAATTAAGAAAGTCAATGGTTATTTTGGATTTTCAGAGAACATAAGTGAGATCACTTTTAATGTATATTCTGATTGCGATAAGGAAATAAGGGAACTTGCATATTTTTATATTAATGATTTGAAAAATAACATTATGTTATCAGATAAACTTTTTAAGGATGGAATTATTTCTTCCTACAGGAAGCTTGTTAGTTCTGTTTATGGCGAAGAAATATTTAATAAATATGAGAAGGAATTTGCATATTTTGAAAATATTATAATGCAAAGTGGCTTTAATGATGAACATAGACCATTTATCATGGCTTTGTTCGATGGAAGAATAGACATTTTGAACAAGCCATCAGGTGAAGAAATGGTTTGTGTGTCTGTGATGAAAATGTAAAGGAATTTGAATGGGATTTAATATCTTTAAGCAAATAGCAAATGCAAGACTGATACATATAGCAGGAGAAATGAAGCAAAATTTATTGTTTTTTATCATATTTATTCTGATAATTGCAGGCTTATTTAATAAAAGTATTTCCAAAGCAGAAGAGTGTGATGAGAAAAATATAATGAAGGTCTCGGAAGAATCTACAGGAAATGCAGGAAATACAGGAAATACAGGAAATACAGGAAATACAGGAAATACAGGAAATACAGGAAATAC
>JAKSSA010000008.1 GCA_024403335.1 Lachnospiraceae bacterium | reverse complement strand
GACCTACGCAGCGCAAGCTGCGCGCACCTGATGCTCGGTAATTCAATTGCCGATGCAGTTCACTAGCAATTTATGGCATGATTTCCGCAAGTACTAATTTGATTATTACCAACAGTTTATTCTATAATTCCTTAAGGGTATTTTTTATCTTTGAAAGGGAGGAAAAATTTATGAAGAAACTGTTGGTTTTATTATGTGCCATGTCATTGGCTGCATTTTTATCAGCTTGCACATCTGCTGAAGAGACTTCAAAAGAGGGAGAAAAGGAACAGGAAAATGTTTTGGCAAATCAGGAAATAACACCTGAAATTACAGCTACACCTACTGTTAAGCCGTCACCTACCACAAAGCCTACTGCGACGCCAAAGCCTACTGCCACACCTGCAACACCATATGCTGATGCAGCTATAGCAACAAGCATCCCGGGCAAATATACATCACAAAGAAAAGATGAAAATGTCGGAAGAATTGAGGCAATTACCTACAATTCTTACAACTATTGCAGTAATCCTGAAGAAGTAACAACTAAGAATGCATATGTTTATCTTCCTTACGGATACAGTGAGGATAAGCAGTATAATGTCCTTTATCTCATGCATGGTATTGGTGGCAATGAGAATGAATGGGGAATGAAAAATGATTCTTCAAGAGTAAAAATCATTATGGATAATCTGATTTTTAATGGTGATATTGAGCCGTTTATCGTGGTTACACCTAATGGAAAGTCAGGAACTCCGTCTGATGGTCAGCAGTCTTATGACGCTTTTTACTGCTTTGGTCAGGAGTTGAGAAATGATTTGATTCCTTATATTGAATCACATTATTCAACCTATGGTGCTTATAATGAAGAGGGCTATGATTTGACAGAAGCGCGTGCACATCGTGCAATGGCAGGACTTTCAATGGGCGGTATGCAGACAATCAACATCGGCTTGTGCGAATGTCTTGACATTTTAAGCTATTTTGGAGCTTTCTCTGCTGCACCGACCTCTTACGAAGATACAAAGATCGCAGGAATTGTTAAAGACAAAATGGAATATGACATCAAATATTTTTACAATGTATGTGGTGTAAAGGATTCAACTGCATATTGGAGTGCATCTGCGGCAGCAAAGAACTTGCCTTCAGTAAGTGACAGATTTGTCGATGGCGAAAACTTTATGTGGATGGAAAGATCAGGCGGACATGATTTCTCTATCTGGTATTTGGGCTTTTATAACTTTGCCCAGCTTGTATTTACAAAGTAGGTTTGCAATAAATAATTATACGAAGTAATTATTATGCAAAATTATTATACTTTTTAAAGCATGTCATTAAGTTTTATAAAAATAAATTTTGATATTGGGATAAATTTGCATTTTAGTATTCGAATAGAAAATATATCAAAATTAAACAGACTATGATTAGTATATGATAAAGGCAGCTGTGTTATCACAGCTGTTTTTTGTGCGAAAAGCAAATACACTTTAAAAAGATGGGCTTAATTATGGTTTTTGAGAAATGTCTATATTAAATGAATGGCAAGAGGCCGTTTTATTTGAATTAAATGAACGGCATTCAGAAAAAGATTGACATAAATGATTTGTATGATATAATGAACATGGTTCATATTAAAATTATAGTAAAGAGAGGTACATATGCCAAAAATTATTCCAAATGTAAGAGAAGATATTCTTACTAAATCAGCTTTGATTTTAGCTAAAAAAGGTTACAAGGGCTTTACAGCAAGAGAAATAGCAAAGGAATGTAATATTGCGGTTGGAACTTTATACAATTATTTTGACGGAACAGACATGATTATGGCAGAGCTTATGCTTAATGACTGGAATGTCACCATGACTTCAGTGGAAAAGGAAGCAGAAAAACAGACTGACTTTGTGAACGGACTTCTTAGTATGTGTGATGTCGTGAGAGAGTTTGTAGTTAAGTATGAACCAATCTGGAGTCAGTATCGTAATCAGGAAAAGGCTTCAAGCTATATTGGAAAATATGGCTCTTTAGTCAGAGAACAGATGAGCCAGAGAGTAATCCTTCTGATTGAAAAAACCAATGAAGAAAGACTTAAACCTCTTTGCGCAGTACTGGTTGAAATTATGCTTTCCTGTATTTTACAGGATCATCTGACAAAGGAGCATTTAAAACTTTTATTGCAGTTTCTTGTATAAAAACCGGCAAACCGGTAAAAATAATATTTTTAGTGGGGGTATATTATGAGTAGTTTTAAGGATTTAAGAGTGGTAGATAATTTCTACCAGACATCATCATTTTTTCCAATGCCAACAGTGTGTGTATCATCTGTAAATCCTGACGGAAGCTTGAATATTGGATCATATTCACTTTGCTTCCCTTATTACATTGCAGGAAAAGACCGTTATGCAATGTTACTTGAATGCAGAAACACATCTAACACCTGCCAGAATGTAATGAGAACACACAAATGTGCAATCAACTTTATCACAGATGACAAGGCAAGCTTTAAGGAAGCTGTAAGACTTGGATATCCGGGTCCCTCAGCTGAAAAAATGAAAGATCTTGCTTTTGAAATGGAATTAGGTCAGGCAGATCCTGATGATAAGAACAGACCTATGGTTATCAAGTCAGCATATCAGGTATTTGAGTGTACCTGGGCAGCGGATTTAGAGGATGCAACCAAGTTTAATGTTGATGATATTGATGACGGACATCCCGGACCTTACAACAACTTCAATGGTATTACATCAAAGTATGGTGCTCATTTAATCCTTTATATTGATAAAATTCTCATGAAGGAGCAGTACTATAATGCAATTGTAAATGGCGTTAAGAAGGGAGATTTCCCTCCTGTACCTGTAGATTACGGTTATCGTGATTCAACTAATTTCTGGTATACAAAGTTCCCTAAGCTTACAAAGCCTGTAGCTGAACCTATTCCTGCTCCAAAGGAAGTAGATTTGGGCTCTATAAGATATGCTGCAGACAGAATAGATGCTGAGGTTAAATTTACCGATGCAGCTTTAAAGAACTTTGTAAAGGTTCCCCGTCCTTTCCTTAAGACAGTTTTAAACGGCTGTGTTGCATGGGCTAAGGAAAACAATGTTACACTTATTGATGATGAACATGTAAAAATTATCAATGACAAGCGAAGAGCTGAGAAGGAGAGTAGAAAATAATGCAGGGTATTACAGTATGGATGGCAATCGTTGATTTCATCCCCGTTGTTCTTTTCTTTATAGCTGCTGTAATTCTTCAAAGAGATTTGTATGACAAGCTTGTTAAAGGCGCATATTCTTTACTTGCCGCAGGTTCGATTATGGTTTTGGTGGGTGGCTTTTTCAAGGCTTTATGGAAGGCTTTATATGCGCTTAATGTCTGTGATTATGTATTGCTTGATCATTCCTTTTTCCCTATGCAAGGCCCCGGTTTCCTTATTTTCTTTGCCGGACTTTTAGGTTTGTTTTATACAAAGGATAAGAATGTTAAAGCTTACTCAGCTGCACCTTTGGTATTTACAGGAACACTGCCATTTATAGTTATGCAGATACTTGGACTTGGTGGAGCACATGTCTCACTTACAATTTTCAGTATTAAAAATGGCAATAAGAAGGCACCTTACTATCTTGCAGTTGCTTTTGTGGCAATGTTTGCAATGGGATATTTAGGCGCAAAATTTGACAATTCAAGCAATATGCATTGGATTGCGCAGCTTACAAACATTGTTTCCATGGGAGCTTTTCTTTTGGGAACAATATCGATTCATAAAACTTTAGTAAAAAATGCATAATTGGAGGATAATATGAAAGTAGTATTGGCCGGTGCATTCGGTAAACTCGGAAGTGACATTTTAAGAGCACTTTGTGAAACAGAGCATGAAATTGTTGCAGCAGATGCTGTTATGAGAATTCCTGAGGATGTTGACAGGAGCAGATTTACTGCAGTTTCAATTGATGTAACCAAGCCTGAAACCCTGAAGGGACTTTGTGATAATGCTGATGTTGTTATTACAACAATTGGTTTGACAGGTGCATCAACACGTTTTACAAATTGGGATATTGATTTCAAGGGAAACTTAAATTTGATTAATGCAGCTAAAGAAGCTAGAGTTAAGCAGTTTGACTACATTTCCGTAATCAATGCGCATGATGGCAAGGGCATTCCCATGGTTGAATCAAAGTTCATGCTTGAAGAGGAATTGAAAAAGTCAGGACTTGATTATGTAATCTATCGTCCTACAGGCTATTTTTATGATATAGCTCATGTTTTCTGGCCTATGATTAAGAAACAGTCAGTGCAGCTTCTTAAGGTAAAGAACGAGCCTAAGGCTAATGTAATTGATACAAAGGATTTTGCAGATTACATTATTAAGACCATGTGCGACAAGAATAAAACCTACAATATTGGTGGTACAGAAACCTATACTTATAAACAGATTGCAGAAATGTTTTACAATGCAGATGGTGTTACTAACGGACCTGTTAAGTATGTTCCTGTATTTATGATGGATGTGCTTTCTCATTTGCCTAAGATTAAAAAGGCAGGAAAATCCGATGTAATCAAGTTCTCAAAGTTTACTTTGGTTAAGGACTGCTATGGTGATACCGAAGTTCCCGGAAAGAGCTTTAAGGAATATATTGCCGGAAAGTCTTATGCTGAAAGAATCGAAGCAGAAATGAAAGCAAAAGAGGAGGCAGAGAAGAAATGATGACTTTTTTACTTATTGCATTAGGCGTTGCCTTAGTATGCAGCTGCATGGGCTTTAAGAGATTTGTATGGTTCCTTTCCATAGGATATGCTTTAGCAGTTGCCGGAATCGGAGTATTTTCACTTGTTTATGGTGGCATTAATGGGATGCTTACGGCAGGACTTATCATTGGATTGATTGTATTAACTCTTTACGGGTTAAGACTTGCAGTTTTCATTTTTTACAGAGAAACCAAGAATGCAGGTTATAAAAAAGTGCTTGATAAAAAGGTTGGAAAAGAACCTCCTGTATTTGTAAAAGTTACGGTATGGATTCTTTGCGGTATTCTTTATGTATGTCAGACAGCAGGCTTACATTTCCGTATGATGAATGGAAAAGCAGATGATGCCTGTTTATATGCTGGTATTGCGATTATGTTAATCGGTGCAGTAATCGAAGCTTTGGCAGATATTCAGAAAACAGCTCAGAAAAAAGCTCATCCTGACATGGTAGCCAACGAAGGACTTTTCAAGATGTGCAGATGCCCTAACTATTTTGGTGAAATTCTTGTCTGGACAGGTGTTACTGTATCAGGCATAAATTCTTTAGCGAATGTATGGCAGTGGATTGCAGTTATTTTCGGTTATGTCTGCATCGTTTATGTAATGTATGATGGTGCTAAGAGATTGGAAAAGGGACATGAGTCACGCTATGGTACAAAGCCTGAATATCGCGCATATGCTGATCATACACCGATTTTAGTGCCTTTGATTCCCTGGTATCACATAAATAAAATAGAAAAATAACGAAGAAAAATATTTGAAAACTGCTTCTTGAAAGAGGGGCAGTTTTTTGTTAGAATAGTGCGGTTGTAAGGGATTGTGCTTGGTGTAGATATGAAATTATTTGGTTCTGAGAAAAAATTTGAGTTAAAAACGAATATGGATTTGACCCAGGGGTCGATAAGCGGAGGAATACTTAGATTTTGTGTTCCGATTTTTATAAGTCAGCTTTTTCAGCAGCTTTATAACCTTGGGGATGCATGGGTAATAGGACATTATGCGGAGGACGAGGCATTTGCTGCTGTTAGTTCTGCCGGAAGTATAATGTTCTTTTTCTTTGGCTTTTTTGCCGGAGTTTCAGTAGGTGGCGGTGTTGTTATATCAAGGTATTACGGCGCTAAAAATACTGAAAGAGTTACGGCTGCAATTCATACTAACTTTTTGTTTGGGCTGTTGGCATCGGTTTTTTGTACTATTGCAGGAACTTTATTAGTGCCCGGAATTTTGAATATAATGGCTACTCCGGCTGATGTTATGCCATATTCGCTTACATATTTAAGAATTCTGTTTCTTGGTATTTCTGCTAACATAATGTATAACATGTGTACTTCCATTATGAGATCTGTCGGAGATTCAGTCAGTCCTTTGATTTATCTGACCTTCTCGGCAATTTTAAATGTTGCATTGGATTGTTTATTTGTTATCGTTTTCAGCTGGGGAGTTTCGGGTGCTGCCTTTGCAACTGTTGTGACACAGTTTGTCAGCGTAATTCTTTGCATTGTAAAGATGAGACGCGCAAAGGACTTTACAAGACTTGAGTTTGGAAAGCTTAAATGGCATGGTGATATTATGAAGGAAGTTATCGTTCAGGGAATTCCAAACGGTATACAGAATTCAGTTATTTCCATCGGTAACATGACTGTTCAGAAGAATATCAATGCATTCCAAGCTGCGGCTATGTCAGGAATGGGTGCTTACCAGAAAATAGAAGGCTTGGTATTTTTACCAATAAACTGTATTTCCATGGCACTTCCTACTTTTATCAGCCAAAACCTTGGTGCTAAAAAGTTTGACAGAGCAAAAAAGGGCGCTGCAATTGGAATTTTTGCGGGCATGATTATGGCAGAGATAGTCGGCGTGCTCATATTCTTTAAAGCACCTGCATTCTTGCGTTTGTTTGAAGACAACGAAGCGGCAATCGAATTTGGAACAATACATTCAAGTACTGTCTCTTTAGCTTTCTTCCTGCTTGCTTTTTCACACTGCGCAGCGGGAGTTATGCGAGGCTGTGGAAAGTCAGTTGTTCCAATGGCGACAATGCTTGCTTTCTGGTGTGGCGTGAGAGTTGCTTATGTAACAATTGCAGTTGAAATCTGGCCTGTTTTCAGAACTGTCAGTTTGGCTTATCCTATTACCTGGACTTTAAGCTCGATTGTGTTTTTCTGTTTCCTTATGTTCTCAGACTGGACTCATACCTACGAAAAGAAGAGATGAAAAGAGATTTTAATTTGCTTTTTGTGAACATTTGATGTGAATTGTTTGAAAAGTGTGGAGAAATCGGGAAATAGGTACAATGTACTAATTATTTGTTGACGAACTTTGTAAAAAGATATATAGTATTTGTGTTACTAATGATAATCATAAGTACTGGAGTTTACGAAAAGAGGGGCAAACTATGATTAGTACTGCGTATGCCCAAATGGCCTTGTTGTGTGGCGTAGTCCTGACTATCATTTTATGGGACACAATTAAAATTACGAATAAGAGTGCTTCAAAACGTAATTATATTTATGTTTTGAGTTTTTCAATCGCCTTTTGTTTAGTTGACGGTATCTGGAGTATGGTTGCTTCAACCAGATGGGACTTCGGAAAAGTTGTGCTTGCGATATTGACTTATCTTGTCTATGTCTTAAGCTCAGCCGCAGCTTTTGGGGCGATTTTGTTTGCTTTAAGAATTCTTGGTGAAGGAAGAGAATGGCATAAAAAGTTAGTATATATTGTCGCCTACTTGCTTTTTGCAGTGCAGGTTATTCTGCTTATTTTCAATATTTTTAATGAAAGCTTATTTACTGTCAGCAGCAGTATTAATTATACGGTTATACAGCCTGCAAGAATTTTATTCTTTGCAATGCAGGGTATTGAGTATTTTATGATAGCAACAGTTGCTATTATGAAACTCTTTATGGGGAATAAAAAGGAACAGTATCGTGCAAAGCCGATGATATTGTTTGGACTTATTCCATCAGCGTTCGCATTTGCCCAGGCATATGTTGTTAATGTGTCTTTACTTACTGCAGGTTTTGCTTTTGCATGCCTTGCGGTATATTCACAGATGATTACGACAGAGCAGACTATGGAATTTACCAAAGAGCTTGATAATCTGAGAATTGAAGGTAAGAATTACAGAAAAGCTTTATTGTTAAGAGCAGAATGCAGCTATTTTGCTGATGTAACTTCTGATACCATTGACGAAGCACCAATGTTTAGAAGCGATGACATGGTTTTAGGAAGAACTCCGATAGAATATCCATGTTCAATGACTGATTATCTTGACAGCTGGAGTAAAAATAATAACATAGTTCCGATTGATCCGAAATTTGATATAAAAAGCACTTATCCTGCAAAACTGATTGAGGCTTTTGAAAGAGGAATTAATACTGTAGAATTTGAGTTTTCTTTAGGAGATGGAAACAGCTTCAGAAGAAAAACTGTTTTGCTTGAGAAAAATTCAGAAGGACATGTAATTGCTACTACAATTATCAGCAGTATTGATGACATCAGAGCTGCAGAGCTGGCTGCTTTGAAGAAGGAACGCGAAATGAAGGATCTTTATGATTCATTGTCGAATATTTATCGTACAATGTATCATCTTGATCTGGTGACAAAA
Organism: Lachnospiraceae bacterium; assembly: GCA_024403335.1. GTDB lineage: Bacteria > Bacillota > Clostridia > Lachnospirales > Lachnospiraceae > JAKSSA01. Next base: position 52,563 of record JAKSSA010000008.1, on the reverse strand, counting down.
AAAGCAAAGCTTTTGAAGGCATCTGTTGATGCAAATGGTTCTTTTCCTCAGGAAACGGATTTAGGAAATATAGAGGTTCACAATTCAAACAATGTAATTGAAGAATCACAGCGTCAGGCATATCTTGAATATATTAATATAGATACTTTGCCTGAAAGAATGAAGGATACAAACATTCTTTCAATGGAGTGCAAGAGTAAAGAAAATGGATGGCTTCAAATCAGCTTTGTGGCCTATAAAAGAAATGATTGGGGAGAGCTTACTGAGGCATTGTGGACCACCATGCTCATTGATGACAGAAAGAAACATGAGCTTGAGGTCGCTACTTCTTTGGAAAATGCATACATTAAAGTTAAAGAGGCAAATGCGGCAAAGCTTGATTTCCTTTTCAGAATGGGACATGACATCAGAACTCCTTTGAATGGAATTGCCGGCTTGAGCAGAATCGCCTTGGAAAACGGAAGTGACAGCGAAAGAGTTGAATACTGCTTAAAAACCATCAACAGCACTTCAAATCACATATTGAAGGTTATTCAGGATATTCTTGATTTATCAAAGATTGAAAGTGGTAAAGTTGTAGTAAGCAGAGAAGTTACAAACTTAAGTGATATTTCCGAAAACTGTATTGCTGCTTTGGATTCATACATAGGTACAAGGGATATCAAGAAAGAAATTACATATCAGGATGCAGGAAACTGCTATGTATATACTGATCTTGTCAAGATGCGCCAGGCGATTATTAATGTTATTTCTAATGCCGTTAAATTCACTCCTGATGGTGGTAAAATATGCTTACATTTTGAAAATGAAATGATTGATGACAGTCATTGCAGCTTCAGGATTGTTGTAAAAGATAATGGCGCAGGAATGGATGTCGATTTCTTAAGAAGCATTTATGAGCCTTTCAAGCGTAACGGAGGAAATTCTTTAGCTAATGGCGGAAATGACAATAATGGTCTTGGAATGGCGATTGTAAAGGATTTGATGGATTTACTTGGTGGCCATATAAAGATTGAAAGTGAAAAGAATGTTGGAACAACAGTTACACTCATATTCCCTGTAACAATAGCAAAATCTCCTTATTCTTCAAATAAAGAGGAAGAAAGCGAAGAGCTGCCGGTTGACTTGAAATATTTTAAGGGCATGAAGATTTTGGTTGCAGAGGATAACGAACTTAATAGGGACGTTGCAGCAAATCTATTTGAAGAATGTAATTTTAATGTTGTTTCGGCAACCGACGGTAGTGAAGCAGTAGACAAATTTATGCAGTCTGAAGTTGGAAGTATAGATGTAATTTTGATGGATATTGTTATGCCTAACATGAATGGCTTTGAAGCAACAAAGATTATTCGTGAATCCGGCAGAGCAGATGCGAAGACTGTGCAGATTATTGCTTTGACAGGAAAATTAAGCGATACAGATGCAGAAGAAAGTAAAAAGGTAGGAATGGATGCATATTTGTCCAAACCCATAGACATTACGAAAATACTTTCACTGATTTATAAAAAGCAACATGAGTAAATATGGCGGATGGCTCAAAACCATCCGTTTTATTTTTGTATTTTCTTTATCCTTCTTATGTGCTAAAATATACTTCTCATAAGTATCAGGATGAAATGCAATTGAGATGAAAAAACTTATAGTCTGATTTTTAATGATTTTATAATTTGGCTATGGAAGAGTGTTGATATATACTTATTAAAAACGATGGGAGGATTATATGGCAGGCTTACAGGAATACAAGTGCCCTTGCTGCGGCGGTGCAATTGAATTCAACAGCGATGTGCAGAAAATGAAGTGTCCGTATTGTGACTCTGAATTTGAATTGGAAGCATTGCTTAAATTTGATAACGAACTTGCAGCCGAAAAATCCGATTCGGTTGAATGGGACCTTGGAGAAACTGTTGAATGGAATGATTCCGAAAAAGCAGGAATGAGACTTTTTGTATGTCAGTCTTGTGGTGGTGAAATAATCGGTGATGAGAATATGGCTGCAGCACAATGTCCATATTGTGGAAATAATGTTGTAATTATGGGACAGTTTGCAGGCGGATTAAAGCCGGATGCTATAATTCCTTTTAAAATAAATAAGCAGGCAGCAATTGATGGCATGAGTAAACATCTCATGGGTAAAAAACTGCTTCCTAAGGTGTTTAAGGATGAAAACCACATTGAGGAAGTAATAGGAGTTTATGTTCCTTTCTGGCTCTTTGATTCAGATGTATCTTATTTTGGACATTACAAGGCAACAAAGGTAAGACATTGGTCTGATAGCAGATACAGATATACTGAAACGACCACATATTCCGTTTCAAGAGATGGCTTCCAGCAGTTTAGAAATGTTCCTGCTGACGGTTCGAAGAAAATGGCAGATGATTTGATGAATTCCATCGAACCTTTTAATTATAATGAGGTAGTTCCCTTCCAGACTGCATATCTTGCAGGCTATGTCGCTGACAAATATGATGTAACTAAAGAAGAAGTAAAAGATATTGTTACAGAACGTATGAAATTTACAGCTGATATGATGTTAAGAAGGACAGTTATCGGATATAACAGCGTAGTTACACTTAATAAGTCAATCCAGTGCAATCATAACAAAGCGAAATATGCACTTTTGCCTGTGTGGATACTTAATACAAAATGGAACGATAAGAATTTTACCTTTGCAATGAATGGACAGACAGGAAAATTTGTTGGAAATCTGCCTTTGGACAAGAAGCTTTACTGGAAATTTTTTGGAATGTGGACAGGTATAGTTTCTGTTGGAACCTTTCTGCTTTCATTATTGATTTATTATTTTTCATAGGAGGAAGCGATGAAGAAACATTTATATTTTGTTATTTTAACTTTTTTTGCTTTCTCTTTGTTTACAAGTGCCGGAATGGCAAAAGCTTCCAATGTTGATTATTCAGAAGGATACTTTGAAGAAAAGCCTGAAACCTTTATTGTGGATGGCGCCGGTTTATTAACAGAGGATGAACTTGCTTTGGTAAATGAAGCGATTATTTCTTTCAATGGAAACACATATTCCAAAGAACGTAATTTTATTATCTGTATCGTTACAACAAATGATTTGCATGGCAAGTCAGCGGTTGCTTATGCTGATGACTTTTATGACAAAAACTATTATAAATACGGTTATACAAATGGCCTTTGTCTTTTAAGATATATTAACGGAAACGACAGGTATCTTTATATTTCAACTTGTGGTGAGGCCATTACAATATTTAATGATGCCGAGATAGAATTTCAGATTGACTTGATTGCAGATTATATTATTGCAGGTGATTACAAGAAAGCATTCTTAAATTTTATCTATAATGCAGAGAATCAGATAAGGAATTATGACAGAATAACTATTGAAAACAATTCATGGAATTATGATGATTATAATGTCTATGATGATTATTATGAACATCACAAACCGGTTAAGCCTGTATTTGAATATGAGAAGGCTATTGTCATTTCTTTGATTGTCGGAGTAGTAACAGCTTTGATAATAGTATCTGTCATGAAATCAAAGCTTTATTCTGTTAAGTATGCAGTAGATGCAGACAGTTATTTGGTTCCGGGTTCGTTTAAGGTGACAAGAAGTCAGGACATGTTCCTTTCAAGACATGTTTCAAAGACAGAAATACCTCGGGATAGCGGTTCCTCAGGACACAGCTCAACACACAGAAGCTCGTCAGGGATTTCTCATGGCGGTGGAGGAAGAAGAATATAAGTGAGATTAAGTAATACTAAGTAAATCAAACAAGATTATTATTATCGGAAGGAGTTTATATGGGACTTATTAAGGCAGTTTTAAAAGCAGGAAGCTCTGTTCTTGCTGATCAGTGGAAGGATTACTTTTATTGTGATTCACTTTCAAAGGATGTTTTGGTTGTAAAGGGACAAAGAAAAACAGGGGCAGGCTCACAGAATAAAGGAAATGACAACATCATTTCCAACGGCTCAGGTATTGCTGTAAATGAAGGACAGTGTATGATAATTGTTGAGCAGGGAAAGGTTGTTGAGATTTGTGCAGAGCCTGGTCAGTTCACCTGGGATTCTTCTTCAGAACCTTCTATTTTCTGTGGCTCACTTGAAAATACAATTGTAGATACCTTCAAAACCTTTGTTTCAAGAATTACTTTGGGCGGCGATACAGGAAAAGACCAGAGAATTTATTATTTTAACATAAAGGAAATTATTGATAACAAGTTTGGAACAGCAAATCCTGTTCCTTTCAGAGTAGTTGACAGAAACATCGGACTTGATATTGATGTTAATATTCGTTGTTCTGGTGTTTTCTCATATAAAATCACTGATCCGATTCTTTTTTATACTAATGTTTGCGGTAATGTTACAAAGGCATTTACCCGTCAGGAAATTGATGCACAGTTAAAGACAGAATTTATTTCAGCATTACAGCCTGCAATGGGCAAGCTTTCTGATTTACAGATTCGTCCAAATCAGATTGTTCAGCATACTACAGAACTTGAGCAGGCATTAAATGATGCATTGTCAGCTAAGTGGAGCAAGTTAAGAGGTATTAGCGTTGTTTCTGTAGCTATCGGCTCGGTTTCATTACCTGATGAAGATGCAGAACTTATAAAGAATGCCCAGAAGGCAGCAATTATGCGAGATCCTACAATGGCAGCTGCTAACTTGGTTGGAGCACAAGCTGATGCAATGCGAGCTGCAGCAAATAATACGGCAGGAGCTTTTACAGGCTTTATGGGAATGAATATGGCTTCACAGGCAGGTGGAATGAATGCACAGAGTCTTTATGCAATGGGACAGGCAATGCCGGCACAGCCTAAAACAGAAAATGGATGGAAATGTTCATGCGGAGCTTATGCGACCGGAAATTTCTGTCCTGAATGTGGTTCGAGGAAGCTTTCAACAGATGGCTGGACCTGTTCTTGCGGTACAGTAAACAAGGGTAAGTTCTGCCAGAATTGCGGAAGCAAAAAGCCTGCTGGAATTCCTCTTTATAAGTGCGACAAGTGCGGTTGGGAACCTGAAGATCCTAAAAATCCGCCTAAATTCTGTCCTGAATGCGGTGACAGATTTACCGATGAGGACATCATCAATAAATAGTAAAAACTAATATTTCAATTTCAAAGTTTTAATTTCAAACAAGGCGTGTTAGATTGACAAAACACGCCTTAAATTATATAATAGGGAATATATGTGGGAATTATTATTTAAGTAGCAAATCAGGTAATCAGGTGGCTTATGGGGCCATTTTTATGGGATATTGATTACGAACTGGGATCGTGCATTATTCTCGGTATCGTCCTTATCTTCTTAATCATGAGAAAACAGCTTAAAACTCGGCAGACAAGAATGTTTACCGAGCTTATTGTTATGTTTATGGCTACCATTCTTGCAGATGTTATTTCTACAATATGTTTATCTGAAGCCGCTAATATTCCCAAAGCAATAAACTATATAATTGCAGTTATTTATTATTGCCTGGCATGCACCCTGCCTTTATTTTTCCTGTTTTATGTTTTACAGGTAGCTCATAGAACGGAACCATTAGTTGACAAGATGAAACTTGCAGTCTCATCGGTTGCTTTGGTTATGATGATTATCAGCATTTTAACACCTTTTACAGGCTGGCTTTATGAACTTGTTGACAATCCGGATGGTTCATATACTTATGTGTCAGGACCTCTTTGGAGTCTTACATTTATAAATTCGCTGTTTTATTTCATCAATATTATTATTGCGTCAATAAGAAACGGCAAGAGAATTGGAAAAACAAGACAGATTGTAATTATTGCATTTACGTTAATATCAATGTCGATGACCTTTACACAGATGCTATTTCTTAAGAATATCCTGCTTACTTATCTTTCAGGTGGAGTTTTGGGTGTATTTCTTTACCTTACACTTGAAAATCCGGATTCTTATACCGACAGACTTACAGGTCTTTTGAATTTTGAAGGTTTCAGCATAATCGTAAAAGATTATTTTGAAAAACGAAAGCAAATTTATGCATATGCAATTAAAGTTGAAAATATTGAGGAAATCGGACGCATTTTTGATAAGTCCGCTGAAGAAAAGTACAGAGCTCAGATCTCGCAGATTTTGAATGAAGAGTTTCATGCTGCCTCGCTTAAACCTTGTATGTTGTCAGATGATGTTTTTATAGTAATCAGTGATAAGGTGTTTCATGAAGAGAAATTAAAGACTTTGATTACCATATTGAAAGATTCAAAATTTCAGGGAAGAAAGGTTGAAGTTGGCATATCCTCCTGTATAATTGATGTAACCAGATATGCTTCAACTGTTGAGCAGCTTACAGCAATGGTAAGGCATGCTATTTCGCGTTCACACTTGTCAGGTGAAGAAATCGTTGAATTTTGCGATGATGACACGAAATCAATTGAGCGTCAGGAAAAAATAGCACATCTTGTCAGACATTCTGAACAAAATGATTCATTGCGGGTATATTACCAGCCGATTTGCGATTCTGTGACGGGAAAGATTGTTGCAGCAGAAGCTCTTTGCCGTTTTAAAGATCCGGAACTTGGCATTATTTTACCTTACGAATTTATTGAGCTGGCTGAAAAGAATGCATCAATCATACAACTTGGACGCCAGGTATTTGAGAAGGTTTGCAAATTTATAGCTGCAAATGATATCAAGAAGTACGGCTTGAAATATATAAGCGTAAACTTTTCACCTGTTCAGTGTATGCAAGCTGATATAGCAGCAGATGTTAACAAGGCAATAAGAGAGAACCATGTAGATCCGTCGCTTATTACGATAGAAATTACTGAATCGGTTCAGCTTAATTCTTTTGAGCATGCCAGTAAAATGATGAACAGAATAAAGATGAACGGAATCAAATTTTCTCTTGATGATTATGGAACAGGTTTTTCAAATCTTTCGTATATAGGTCAGATGAACTTTGATGTGGTTAAGCTTGATCGTTCGCTGATAGTTGCTTACTTTGAAAAGGGTGTGGAATTATTGCCCAATACAGTTAAGATGTTTAAGGAACTCAAACTTCCAATGGTAGCAGAAGGTATTGAAACCAAGGAACAGGCAGAAGCACTCAGGGAATTCGGTTGTGAGACACTGCAGGGTTATTATTTTGCAAAGCCTTTGCCTGAAGAAGAATTTGTTGAATATATGAAGAACCATTCGTGAGATGCGGACTTTTAATATTGATTTGCAATAGAGAGGATAGAAAGCGTGAATTGTTGGTTGCCATTAATTGGCTTTAACTTACAAAGAGATTTTTTTGATTATTTAAGAAGCGACATGGATTATACGATTGTCGTTTTCGTTTTGATGATCTATGTCATGTTATATGTTTTCTATAAGCATTATATCCCCACAGCACATAACAGGGCTTTTTCTATTATGCTTTATACCGTACTATCTGCTATGGCAGTAGAAATGGCCTCGAACGTTTTGCTGTCTTATTATATGTTTGTTCCATCAGCAATTAACAAACTCTTTGTGGTATTGAACCTGATATTGCGAATGGCTGTATTGATGTCATATTTGGCATATGTGCTGACCAACATAAATGTGTTTAATATTTTCAGAGGCTGGAGATGGAATTTAATTGCAGTAATTCCGACTATAGCTTGTGCTTTGATTGTGATGTCAGCCTTTATCAATTCGCCCAAGCTTGTATTTTTCTTTGATCGAAACGGCATTTACCACGAAGGCGACTTATATTTCGGCATCAGAATAGTGACATTTTTACTTCTCATATTATCTTATGTTATAGTACTGATTTTCAAAAAGAAAATCAACAGGACCACTTTTATTACCACGTCGGTTTTTGTGCTTATGGTAATAATTCAGGTTCCGGTAGAAATATTATTGGCAAAAACCATTCACCCTTATCTTGTAACCTATATCGGATGCTGCCTTGGCGGTTTGATGATATTCTTAACCTTCCAGAATCCTGACGGATATATTGATCAGGTTACCGGCCTTTTTAACAGGGAAGGTTTCATTGTTACAATGAAGGATATGTATGAATATGATAAAAGCTTTGGTATTTTAGCGTTTGAATTGCTCGATTATGAAGCTATGATTGAAATGTATGGTTCGGAAATCGAGAATTCGCTTAGAAAATCTCTTGCAAGTTATATTTATAAGCTTTACGGTACTAAAAGTGTATTTATTTTAAGCGAATCAAAAGTAGCAATTCTTTTAAGAAATTCAAAAGAATTGCAGAAAGCAGCATATAAATCAGCCACGACACCTTATTTTGAAGTTAATGTTAATGGCGAAGATATGCAGATAAATTTTGCCGGTGCAGTTATTTCCTGTCCTGAGAATGCTCATAATTTCGCAAAGCTTGTGGAAATAATTGAATATGGTCTTGCATATGCGAAAAAAAGTTATGTTGAAGGCGGATCAGATCCTGCCTCGAAGCTGGCTGTTATCAATGACAAGATTCTCAGAATGAATCAGAGGGAGAATAATGTAAAGGAATCAATAAATGATTCTGTTAATAAAGATGAACTTTATGTTTTCTATCAGCCGATATTTGATCTTTCAACTCATAAGGTAACAGCAGCAGAAGCCGTTTGCAGACTTTATAATCTTGATATCGGATGGATTCCGACAAGTGAATTTATTAAATTGAGTGAAAAGAGCGGACAGGTTATTTATATCGGACAGCAGGTACTGAGTAAGGTTTGTCGATTTATTAAATCCATTAACATGTATGAACTCGGGCTTGATTATATCAGCGTAAGCATGTCTCCTGAACAATGTATTCAGGCTAATCTTGCCGGTGATATTATGAAGACTATTGAAAATTATCGGATTCCGACCGATAAGATTTATCTTGAAACTGTTGAACCGGTGCAGCCTAAACTTGCAGACAATATGGCAAAGGTTGTCAGAGAATTAAGTGCAAAAGGCATAGGCTTTACGCTTGATGATTATGGCGCTGGTTTCTCTAATATTACCAATACTTTAGGACTTCCTTTCAATGTTGTAAAGATAAGTAAGGAAATTCATCAGTCATATTTTGAAGGAAAGGCAGATATTTTGCCTCCGTTGATTAGAACTATTAAGAACCTTGGATTTAAGGTGGCGGTTGGTGATATTGATACTGCAGAGCAGGCAAAAGTTATTGAGGAGTTAGGCTGCGATTATGCACAGGGTGAATATTATGCCAAGGTTATGAATGCTTACGATTTTAAGGAATATGTTGCTAAAATTAATGGCGCAAGTGAACAGTAACAGGCATTAAAAGTGATGTCAGAAATGAAGATGTTATATAAAATGATGTTGTTATATGCAATAAAAAAGTTCCCAAACGGGAACTTTTTTATTGCATTAATCATTGCATTGATTTATTTCAATTTTTGTTTCTTAAATCGGTTCTCTTAATCTTACCGCTTATTGTCTTAGGCATTTCATCAAGGAACTCTACGACACGAGGATACTTATAAGGTGCAGTATGGCTCTTTACATATTCCTGAATTTCCTTCTTAAGTTCGTCTGTCTGAACAGTACCCTTTGTCAATACGATTGATGCCTTAACAATCTGTCCACGTGTAGGATCAGGCACACCTGTAACTGCGCATTCTAAAACATAAGGAAGTTCCATGATAACGCTTTCGATTTCGAAAGGTCCGATACGGTATCCGGATGACTTGATAATATCATCAACTCTACCAACATACCAATAATAGCCATCTTCATCCATGTAAGCAGTATCACCTGTGTGGTATACATTATCATACCAAACCTTGGCTGTGTTTTCAGGATCAAGGTAGTAACCCATATAAAGTCCGCAAGGAGCTCCGTTTGCTGTGCTGATAACGATTTCACCGGTTTCACCAATCTTAGCGGGTGTTCCGTCAGGAAGCATGAGTGATACATCGTAAAGCGGGCTTGGCTTACCCATTGAACCGGGCTTGTTGAAGCTGCCGACAAGGTTACAAATTGAAAGAGTAGTTTCCGTCTGTCCGAAACCTTCCATGATATGAAGTCCGGTTGCTTTGAGGAACTGAGTATATACTTCAAGGTTCAAAGCTTCACCTGCGGTTGTCGCATATTCGATGGTTGAAAGGTCGTACTTACTTAAGTCTTCCTTGATTAAGAAGCGGTAAATTGTTGGAGGAGCACAGAAGGTAGTAATGTTGTACTTCTTGAACATAGGCAGGATATCAGTAGGAGTGAACTTATCGAAGTCATAGGTGAATACACCTGCTTCGCAAAGCCACTGTCCATAAAGCTTGCCCCAAAGCGCTTTGCCCCAGCCTGTATCAGCAACTGTAAAGTGAAGACCGTTAGGATTAACATTATGCCAATATTTAGCAGTAATGAAATGTCCGAGAGGATATCTGAAGTCGTGAATTGCAATCTTAGGATATCCTGTTGTACCTGAGGTAAAGAACATGAGCATTGGTTCTTTGCCCTTAGGAGATTCTTCTGTACGAGGGAATACTTCTGAGCAACGGGTAAAGTTATTATCAAAGCTTATCCAGCCCTCATGTGTTCCTTCAGTTACAATTTTAATAAGTGAAATGCCTGTTGTCTTTTCTGCTTTCTCAACTTCTGTGCAGGCATGTCCCTTAGCGGTACAAATAATTGCACTTACTCCTGCAGCTTTAAATCTGTATTCATAATCATGTTCCATTAAGAGGTCAGTTGCAGGAATCGCAATTGCGCCAAGCTTGTGAAGACCTAAGATAGCAAACCAGAACTGATAATGACGTCTGATAACGAGCATTACTCTGTCGCCTTTTTTAATTCCTAAAGACTGGAAATAATTAGCAGCCATTGATGAATAGCGTCCCATGTCACCAAAGGTGAAACGGCGTTCAATCATTTCTGCAGATACATGGAACATAGCAGTCTTGAAAGGCACCTTCTTTGCAAGTTCATCAACAACGTCAAATGCAAAGTTGAACTCATCTTCATTCCTAAAGTTGATTTTCTTAAGAACACCTAAAGAATCATTTTCTGTTTCAATGAATTTCTCATATACAGGGTTAAGAAGATTAGCCTTATCAACTGAAGTGATTGTTGTGCGAAGATTTTCAACCTCAACCTCCTCCTTGTTAGGATCGGGATTGATAACGATTGCATACATTTCACAATCTTCACCGCCAACAGCACACTCATCGTGAGGATTGGAAGAATCGTAGTAGATACTGTCGCCTTCGTTTAATACTTCTTCTCTGTCACCGATAGTGATTTTTAAGCTGCCCTTTAAGATGATATCGATTTCCTGTCCCTTATGTGTGTGGAGACGACCACTTGATTCGCCTTTAACATAGGGAATCTTTACATAGAAGGGTTCAGCGAGTTTGTCCTTGAATAAAGGAGCGAGGTTCTGATAGATGTAGTCCTTTCTACCTGAAATAGACATACCCTCGCCTTTTCTTGTGATATTATATTCGGAGAGAATAGGGCTCTGACCTTCCATAATATCTGATATTTCTACGTTACATATTGTTGCTACCTTGTAGAAGAATGAAAAACCGGGATCGGCATCTCCACTCTCATACTGAAGGTAGTCATTAATACTAACGCCAGTCTGTGTAGAAATTTCTTCTACTGAGAAACCAATTGCTTCGCGTAAAGCTTTAATTCGTGCTCCGACTTCTTTCAATTTGATTTCTAAAGATTGTTGCTTAGCCATAAATCCTCCTTATATAAGTATTTTTTTTATTTCACGCAGTTAATATATGTAGCGTGTTAGCATTGTATTGTAAAGAAGGCATATGTGTTTGTCAAGACTTTTTTGCATTAAAGCGTTAAAAAATATAAGCGTTAAAGTGCCTGCCTGAATAAAATAGTAAGGAATGCTGAAAAAGCATGAATACAAAGGAAAATGCGTGGCAAAGAAAACAAATTGTAAGAATTTTTTGCAAAAAAAATAGAAAAGGACTGGGTGTCAATCCTTTTCCATGAAGTAAGGTAATGTCTGTGCTTAGCACAGTAAGGAGTATGCTTTTTTCAAAGCACTGAAATTGTAACAAATTCCTATACATTTTGCAATAGTATATTCGTGTAATTTTTTAAAAGATTTAAAAAATTGATTTCAGCGATTATTTCTATTATGAGGTTAAAGATATTTCTATTATAAAAATTAAAATAAGAATATTCCTGTCATATAGATAAGAATATTTTTATCATAAATAAGAACATTTTTATTATTAAAATAAGAATAATTCTATTATAAAGATAAAAATCATTTCTGCTATAAGAAGTTATAAAGATAAGAGCAGGGAATGAATCGCAAAATATGATATGAAATGAAAAAAGCCCGCAATAATCGGCATATATTAATTAAAGTAATTGTTATAACCGTTGAATTTGATTTGATAATGGTTAAATAATATTGTATAATTACTCATGGTTGCGGAAACAAAACCATTTTTTCTATGATTTTATTTAGGAGGAATATTTATGAGTAATATCGACACAATGAGTGTAAATGCTATCCGAGTTCTTTCAGCAGACGGAATTCAGAAGGCTAAATCAGGTCATCCCGGACTTCCTTTGGGATGCGCGGCAGTTGCATATGAGCTTTGGGCAAAGAAGCTTCGTCATAACCCGAAGAATCCCGATTGGGCAGACAGAGATCGTTTTATCCTTTCAGGCGGACATGGCTCAATGTTGCTTTACTCACTTCTTCACCTTTTTGGATATGGACTTACAAAAGAAGATTTAATGCAGTTCAGACAGCTTGATTCTAAGACACCTGGTCATCCTGAATATGGCCACACAAGAGGAGTTGAAGCTACAACAGGACCCCTTGGTGCAGGTATGGGTATGGCTGTTGGTATGGCTATGGCAGAAGCACATTTGGCTGCTAAGTTTAATAAGGAAGGCTTCCCTGTAGTTGATCATTTTACATATGTTCTTGGTGGTGACGGATGTATGATGGAAGGTATCAGCCATGAAGCATTTTCTCTTGCTGGCACTTTAGGACTTGGAAAGCTTATTGTTATTTACGACTCAAACAACATTACAATTGAAGGTAAGACAGATATCGCTTTCACAGAAGATGTTAAGAAGCGTATGGAAGCTTATAATTTCCAGACTCTTGAAGTTGCAGACGGAAATGACTTAGAAGCAATCGGTAAGGCTATTGATGAAGCAAAGGCTGATTTGACAAGACCTTCAGTTATTATTGTTCATACACAGATCGGTTATGGTTGTCCTGCAAAGCAGGGTACAGCTAAGGCTCATGGAGAACCTTTGGGCGATGAAAATGTAATCGCTATGAAGGAAAATCTCGGTTGGCCTTCAATGGAACCTTTCTTTGTTCCTGATGAAGTATATGCTAATTATAAGGCAATTGCTGATGGCAATCAGGCTTATGAAGATGCTTGGAACAAGATGTTTGCAGAATATTGCGCTAAGTATCCTGAGATGAAGCAGGCTTGGGATGATGAATTTAATAAAGATATCGCACTTCCTTTGATTGATGATGCTGATTTCTGGGCATATGAAGATAAGCCTGAAGCAACAAGAAATCTATCAGGTATTGTTGTAAACAGAATTAAGGATAAGGTTCCCGGATTTATCGGTGGTGCAGCAGACCTTCATCCTTCAACAAAGACCTATATGAAGGGCGAACCTGATTTCAACAAGGGCGAATATGTAGGAAGAAATCTCCACTATGGTGTAAGAGAGCTTGCAATGACAGCTATCGCAAATGGTTTGACCTTGCATGGACTTCGTGCTTTCTGCTCAACCTTCTTTGTATTCAGTGATTATGTTAAGCCTATGGCAAGATTGTCATCAATTATGAACATCCCTACAATGTACGTATTGTCACATGACAGTATCGGTGTTGGTGAGGATGGTCCTACCCATGAACCTATTGAACAGCTTGCAATGCTTCGTGCAATGCCTAACTTCAATGTATTCCGTCCTGCAGATGCAACAGAAACAATCGCAGCATGGTATTCAGCTATTACTTCACAGAAGACACCTACCGCTTTGGTTCTTTCAAGACAGAATCTTCCTCAGCTTGCAGGTTCTTCAAAGGAAGCATTAAAGGGTGGTTATATTCTTGAAGATTCTAAGAAGGCAACTCCTGATGCAATCATTATTGCAACAGGTTCAGAAGTTAAGCTTGCTGTTGAAGCAAAGGCTATTCTTGCTGAGCAGGATATCGATGTAAGAGTTGTATCAATGCCTTCAATGGATGTATTCGAAGCACAGTCTGAAGAATACAAATCAAGCGTATTGCCTAAGTCAATCCGCAAGAGAGTTGCAGTTGAAGCACTTATCGATTTCGGTTGGGACAAGTATGTTGGCTTTGATGGAAAGATCATTTCAATGCATGGCTTTGGTGCAAGTGCTCCTCAGAACCTTTTATTTGAGAAGTACGGCTTTACAACAGCAAATGTTGTTGAAACTGTTAAGAGCTTGTTCTAATTATTTAAAGTTTTTCCTAATTAATAAAATAGTAAGCACAGAGAGGGTACATATCAATTTATGTATCCTCTTTTTTAGTGTAAATTTAATTGTAAAAACAATTGTAAATTTATCAGAAAAATGTATTAATCTTAAAATTGTGAATCAATCTTAAAACTGTGAATTGATTTAAAAATATTATTTTGATCTTAAAACTTTAAATCGATCTTAAAACTGTAAATTAATTTTAAAACAGTGAATTAATCTTAAAACTATGAAATAATCTTGAAACTGTGTACTAATCTTAAAAAACAGTGGATTTAACTTAAAAAAATAAGTTCAAGATGAAGATTATTAGAAACAAATTATAAATTGCCTCCTTCTATTTTCATATTTGATGAATTGTGTTAGAATGTCAACGTAATTGATAAAGCAGAAAGGTTTTGTTATGAGTAAAATTTTAATAGTCGAAGATGATACAAAAATCTCAAGATATCTTGAACTTGAGCTTAAACATGAAGGATATGAGGTAATGACCGCATTTGATGGAAAAAGCGGTTTGGAAAAGGCAGTTAGTAATGACTGTGACATGATTTTGCTTGATGTTATGCTTCCTTTGATGAATGGTATGGATGTATGTAGCGAAATCAGAAAAAAATCAGAAGTACCGATTATCATGCTTACAGCTTTAGGTGAAGTTGCTGACAAGGTAAGAGGACTTGAGCTTGGTGTAGATGATTACATGACCAAGCCTTTTTCCACAGATGAACTGCTTGCAAGAATTAAGATGGTATTTAACAGAAGAAAGTCTGGTAAGAGTGACAAGTCTGATACAGGAAGCTTAAGCTATAAAGGACTTGAGATGAATCTCGCAACAAGAAATGTTTACTATAATGGCGAAGAGATTCAGCTTACAAAGAAAGAATTTGAACTTCTTGAGTTCCTTCTTCAGAACAAAAATGTTGTTCACACACGCGATGAACTGATGAAGAAGGTGTGGAAGTATGATTATGTGGGCGAAACGAATATAGTTGATGTATATATTCGTTATATTCGTCAGAAGGTTGAATTAAAATATAATATTCAGATAATTGAAACCGTACGCGGAGTTGGTTATCTTGTGAGAGAAGAATAAATTGGAAAAACCACAGACTAAAATTTCATACAGTTATTTGAAGCAAAAGCTTAAAGAACTGAGAATATCGTTATATTTCACAATTTCATGGATTTACCTGAAGCTGTTTATTTTGTATGGAATAGCATTTTTCTTTCTGACAGTAGTGGTTTATTTTGGAACTGAAAAGCTTGAAACAAGGGATTTGGTGAAGCTTTTAGAGGACAAACACTATGAATCGGTAAATGAATTAGAATATGTCATGGAGGCCAACCAATTTAATAATGTTTCCTTTTATGTTTTGAAAAGTACTACAGTTTTAAACAGCTTATGGTCAAATGACGAAATTGTTTACAAATATGACCGTATAAAAGAAAATGAACAAAGTCTTAATTATGTATTTTCAAGATATTATATGAAAAGAACAGGCGGACGTTTTCTTTTCTTTATAAAAAGTGATTTGAGAGTTGCGATTGGAACAGAGAATTATTACACCGTTATTTTCTTTGATATGTCAAATGGCCTTTACAGGATGAATTCTTTTATGAAAATAATGCTCTGTATAACTATAGGGCTGGTGATTTTGATAATGCTTCGTTCTATACCAAAATTAAAGACCTTGTTGTCACCTTTGAACGAAGTTACACAAAAAGCAGCGCAGCTTGATTTGAATAATGTAAGTAAAGGCAGAGTAACGGAGATAGAGGCCAATAATGAGCTGCGTGACTTTGTCGATGCATATCATAAAATGATAGACAGGCTATGGCTTGCATATGAGAACCAAAAGACTTTTATTTCCAATGCATCACATGAGCTGCGAACCCCTATTGCTGTTTTCAGAGGCTATATCGACATGCTAAAGCGCTGGGGTGCAGAAGATCCGGAAGTATTGAAGGAATCAATAGATGCAATTGATAAGGAAGCTGCCTCAATGAATGAGCTTGTCAATAAACTTCTTGTTTTGTCACGATATGACAGAAGAACAATGCAGCTTAAGAAGAACAGGTTTTCAATGGACGAGGTTATCGAGGAACTTGTTAAGGAATTCCAGATGACAGTGTCCAACAGGGAAATAAAAGCAGAAAAAATAGATCCGATCGTTGTTTATGGAGATCCTCAGACCTTAAAACAGGCGGTAAGAGTATTTGTAGACAATGCTATAAAATATACAGAAGACGGTGGAGTTATCAAAATATCATGTATTAACAGCCATGGCACATGTGTTATAGAGGTAGCTGATAACGGAATAGGTATGAAGCAGGAAGATGTCGAGCACATATTCGGACGTTTTTACCGGTCGGATGATGTAAGAGGAAGACAGATTGAAGGTCATGGATTGGGATTATCAATTGCGCAGATAATAATCTTTTCACATGGCGGTTCAATAGAAGTAAAATCACAATTTACTAAGGGAAGCTCTTTTAAAATCATTTTACCTAAGGGCAAACTTAGAAAAGAGTAGGAGGTATGATATGAATATTTTTGATGAAGCATTTAAGAAAAAAATGAAGAAGAATTTTGAAGAAATTGGGAAAACTGTAGGAAATACAATGAACAATGTTACAAATCAGGTTAAGGAAGGATTTAACAAGATGAGTGGCAAGGAAGAACAGGCTCGCAGGGAAGAAGAAGAACGTTTACGCAAAGAAGCCGAAGAAAAGGCACAAAGAGAAACACAGAAGAGCGCTTTTAAGTCAAAGGTTGAAAGCTCTGTGGATGCAATTGAAAGAACTGTTTCAGATTTAGCTGACAAAATCGCTTCAAGAGTAAGAATATGCCCTTCCTGCCGTCGCTTAGTTGATAAAGATGCGAAATTCTGCCCTAAGTGTGGTGAAAAGGTGCCAGAAGGATCAATTCTTTCTTTTGCTGTTTGTCCTAACTGCAATAAGCAGAATAGCATAACTGCTGTTTATTGTACTGAATGTGGCACAAAATTACCTGAAAAGCCCTTTAAGTCTGGTGCTTATTATGAATTCTTTGAAGAAGAGCAGGAAGATGTTGATGAAAAAGAAGAAGCTTGCACAGAAGAGAAGAGTTGCAAGGAAGAGAACTGCGATGCTTCAGTAGAAGTTGATGTAGAAAGTAAAGTTGATGTAGTTGATGATAAATAAATATCAAACAATGACTATTGTATATGAAAATAGTTATTATATGTGATAGTACATAATATATGTAATAATGGTCAATAGCAGACTATAGTGGGTTATAGTAGACTGTAGAATGTTGTTTGCAATAATTAATAATATCCGGAGAAAGAATGGCTTACCTTGGAAATCCTCAAAACACTATAGAAGTATTGAAAAGATACGATATCAATTTTAAGAAGAAGTTTGGGCAGAACTTCCTTATAGATACGCATGTTCTTGATAAAATAGTCAGAGCAGCCAATCTTACCAAGGACGATGTTGTAATAGAAATCGGACCTGGAATAGGAACCCTGACTCAGTATTTGTGCGAGAATGCCGGAAAGGTAATCGCCATAGAAATTGATTCGTCTTTAATTCCAATACTTAAAAATGATACATTATCGGAGTATGATAATGTGGAAATTATCAATGAGGATGTCTTGAAGGTAGATTTTGCCAAGCTTTCTGAAGAAAATGCAGGTAAAAAATTCAAGGTAGTGGCTAATTTGCCATATTACATAACAACACCGATAGTTATGAAACTGCTTGAGGACTCACTTCCTATTGAATCGATTACAATGATGATTCAGGCAGAGGTTGCACAAAGAATGTGCGCTAAGGAAGCAACTAAGGATTATGGGGCACTGACTCTTGCAATAGCATATTATTCGGTGCCGTATCTTGTTGCTAATGTTCCCATGAACTGCTTTATGCCACGCCCTAATGTTTCTTCAGCGGTAGTAAGACTTGATTTAAATGGAAGAGAAAAGGATGAGTTTCTGTTTAAGTTAATAAAGGGTGCTTTTCTTCAGAGAAGAAAGACTTTGGTTAATGCTTTGAGTAATTTTGCAGATTTATCATTTCCCAAAGAGGTTTTATCAGAAGCTGTAAAGGAAATCGGATTTAATGAAGATGTCAGGGGAGAGAAGCTTACCTTGGCAGATTTTGAGAGACTTGCAATAGCACTAAAAAAATAAGACTGTTTTAAAATATTGCCACCATACAGAAGTGCATGAAATTAATGGTTTCGCGATAAAGAAAATTTGATAAATATATTAAAAGAACATCCATGGCACTTAAAAATTGTACTTAAAAATTGCTTTTGTAAGAAAATATGTTCTTCTTTACAAAAACACTTAAAATTTGTATAATTTATAAATGCGGTGAGGCATGTTCTTTTTTTAGTGTCTCAAATATTGCTGTTTGAGGGCGTATGAAGCAGTTTATTATTAATGGTGGAAATCCGTTGAAGGGCGATGTTACCATTGGTGGAGCAAAGAATGCTGCACTTGGTATTATTGCAGCCGCAACAATGGTTCCGGAACCTGTCATTCTTTATAACATGCCTGATATTCGTGATGTGCAGATTCTTCTTGATGTCTTGAAGGATATTGGTGTTAAGGTTGAGTATCAGGATAAGCATGCAGTAAAGATTGATGCTTCAAAATTTAAATATAAAAAAGTCGACAATGATGAACTTCGTTTGATGAGAGGCTCATACTATCTTGTTGGTGCAATGCTTGGTCGTTTCAAGGAAGCCAGTGTATTAATGCCGGGTGGATGTAATATCGGAAACAGACCTATTGACCTTCATTTAAAAGGTATGAGAGCACTGGGGGCTAATTGTGATATTGATGGCGGAAGCATAAAAGCTACGGCAAGACGCCTGACCGGCAGCGCTATATATCTTGACAAAGTAAGTGTTGGTGCAACCATTAACATTATGCTTGCGGCAGTATTGGCATATGGTACGACAACTATTGAGAATGCAGCTAAAGAACCACATGTAGTTGATGTCGCTAATTTCCTTAATTCCTGTGGTGCAAAGATTAAAGGCGCAGGAACAGATTATATTCGTATTTATGGAGTGCAGAGTCTGCATTCTTCAACATATTCCATTATTCCTGATCAGATAGAAGCAGGAACAATGATGATTGCTGCTGCTGCCACAAAAGGAGATGTAACTTTAAGAGGCATTATTCCTAAGCACTTAGAAGCAATAGCTGCAAAGCTCTCTGAAATGGGAGTTAATATTGAGACGGGAGATGAATCCGTAAGAGTTTCATCTAACTCACGCCCGAAACCTGTGCACATAACTACTTTGCCGTATCCGGGTTTCCCGACAGATATGCAATCTCAGATTTGTGCATTGCTTGCAACTTCAACAGGTGTTGGCTATATCAAAGAGACTTTGTATGACAGACGCTTTGGATATGTTAACGAGTTTGAAAGAATGGGAGCATCAATTGTTGTTGATAATAATCTTGCAGTTGTAACAGGTGTTCCTAAACTTAAAGGCGCAAGAGTGAATACTACTGACATGAGAGCGGGAGCTGCATTGGTTATAGCAGGCTTGATGGCAGAAGGAACGACTACTATTGATAACATTGAGTTTATTGAAAGAGGATATGAGAATCTTGCAGGTAAACTCAAAGCCTTAGGTGGAGATATTTCACTTGTTGATATTCCTGATGATGATGATTCCTTAGAAGAGAAGAATATTATTTAGCAAATAATAATAAGCTATAAATAATAGCAAGTAGCAATAAGTTATTAATAATGATAGGTAGCAATAAGCTATTAACAATGATAAGTAGCAATGAGCTGTTAATAATAGTAAGTAGCGATTAGCAAATTGTAATAACAATTTTAATTATATATACAATTAAAACAACAAAGCCGGCAGATGCCGGCTTTAATTTTTCTTTTATCTATATTTCAGATTTATATTTCTAATTTGCATTTCAGAAATAAGAATTGAGTTAGTTATCTGAATTAACTTTGCTGAGAATTTTCTGAATTCTTTCAGTAGGATTTAAGTATTCACTGATTGACTGATCGTGGTTAAGAGAGTCAATTAAGAGTGCAATGTATTTACTTAAATCTGCATTGATATAGTAAGGTCTTTCAAGAAGTTCAGGAGTCTGATAAATCAAGTTTGTTGTTACAACCTTATCAATTAATCCGCTTTCACAAGCTTCGTCGAATTTCTTGAGTCCGTTTGTGAAAAGACCGAAGGTTGCGCAAACGAAAATTCTTCCGGCATTTCTCTTCTTTAATTCTCTGGCAACTTCAAGCATACTGTCGCCTGAAGAAATCATGTCATCGATGATGATGGCATCTTTTCCTGAAAGATCTGAACCTAAATATTCATGAGCAACGATAGGATTCTTTCCGTCAACAATGCGGGTATAATCGCGTCTCTTATAGAACATACCTACATCAACACCAAGAACGTTTGCAAAATAAACTGCACGTCCCATAGCACCGATATCAGGGCTTACAACAATAAGATTATCTGCGCTTACCTTTAAATCAGGAACATTCTTTGCAATTGCCTTAATGAACTGATAAGTTGAAGGTACTGTTTCAAAGGTTGCAAGAGGAATAGCATTTTGAACGCGGGGATCATGAGCATCAAAGGTAATAATGCTGTCAACGCCCATGTTTACAAGCTCCTGTAAAGCACTTGCGCAGTCAAGAGATTCTCTTGCACTTCTCTTATGCTGTCTTCCTTCATAAAGGAATGGCATAATTACTGTGATTTTCTTAGCCTTTCCACCAACTGCCGCGATGACTCTCTTTAAATCCTGGAAATGGTCGTCAGGAGACATGTGATTTTCCATACCGCAAACGGTGTAAGTGATGCTGTAATTACAAACATCACAAAGGATATAAAGGTCATCACCACGAACTGATTCTTTGATAACACCTTTTGCTTCTCCTGTGCCGAAACGAGGACAATTTGCTTCGATTAAATAAGAATCCTTCTTATAACCCTCGAAGTGGATTTCGTTGTTCTCAGTATCACGCTCGTTTCTCCACTTAACGATGTAGTCATTAACTTTGTCTGCAATACCTTTGCTTCCCTGCAAAGCAATGATTCCGAGCTTACCTACCGGCAATGACATAACTAACTCATTCTGAACTGCCATGATTTCCTCCTGGTTACGTGTTTACTAATTTCGTCGCATATCCTTGCCAAGGAAGAGACGGGTTCTGTAGCAACCTGTCAGTCTTGAAAAGATACGTTCTGAATAATTATCTCTGATATCCGTTAACCCCAGATTAGTTGTGATTAAGGTTGAATAACCTCTCGACAGACGCTCGCTTATTACATTATTCAGTCTTGAATCCAAGAATGAATTATTTAATTCTGCACCTAAATCATCAATTACAAGAAAGTCACAATCGATAACATCATCTTCAGTAAATTCAATACTTGTTTCTGTTCCAAAGGCATCTTTTTTGAAAATTTTAGACAACTCATAGCAGGTTAAAAAGATAACACTTTTGGATTTTTTGATAACTTCATTTGCAATTATTCGGGCAAGAAATGTTTTGCCAAGTCCTGTTTGTCCCATAAATAACAGGTTGGCTGGCTGCCTGTCTATATTGTTAACAAAATCCTTCGCGATAGATAAGTTTTCACTCATCTGGTCATATTCGGATTTGTTGACTTTTGGATTAATAGTCTCTTTACTGACTTTTGTTAGTTTAAAATCCTCGAAGGAAAGATTAGAATATGATACTGAAAGGTTTGAAACATCAAGACCACGCTGTATAAGGAGGTTTTTGAGGCATTGGCACCTCTCTGAACCTATGTAGCCGGTATCTTTACATGCCTGGCAATGATATTGAGAATCTAAATAGTTTTTACTGAAACCGGCATCTGTAAGAAGTTTTAATTTGGCAGCAGTAAGGTTATCAACCTTGGTCTGCAATGAATCAATACTTCCACCATCTAAGAAGGTGTTTAAAGAGATTTTGACAATTTCATCATCAATTTTTTTGATTTCAGGAACTTTTTTATAAACCTCCTGCTTTCTTGCCTTTTCAATTTCTTCATTCTCTGCTGTAAGCAAGTCGTAATAATTGAGAATACTTTGATTTTGAATTGCTATTGATGACATATAACTCCTGTTGATGGACTAGTTTCTTAAAAGCTTTTCCTCAAGAAGATCAAACTCTTCTTTAGTATACTGCCTTTCTTCGAAATTTACTAATTTATTCTTCTTATGTTTATTTTTAAGTTCTTCAATAGATAACATAACAGGCTCGTTTGAACCGCCATTTGATCGCTTTGATTTGTAGCTTTCAAGCATGCTTGAAGAGTGGCGTTTGGCAAGTTCAAGTGTTTTAATACTCTTTGTAACCCAGTCATTACCAACCTTTAAAATGTATGCGGCATTAGTAGGCATTTTTTTAAGATCGTTTAATGAATGACAGAACTCATATAACTGTATGATAAGATCACTACCAAACTTGTGCTCATATACGAAGTAAGTAATGATATCGATATCTGATTGAAGAAGATTACCATATACTGTTTCAAGATAGTTAATAATGGTATCTATTTCTTCGTTTTGTTTGTCTGTAAGCTTGATATTCGGAAGAGTTGATAATGAAGAAATATTATCTACAATTCTTGGCGAAGTCTCCTGGTTTTCTTCAGTCTTCTTTTTAACATTTCTTGACTTGCTTACATTTTTTTCTGTTTCCTGATTTTTGACTATTGGCTTTAATTTCTTAAGAGTGATTCCTATAATTTCATTGTCCTCAGACTGCTCAAGAATAAGTACATCCTGGGATTCCCAATACTCTAAAGATCTTCGAATGTCATTTTCACTTTCGTTAATCTCTTTAGCAGCCACCTGCAAGGAGAAAACCTGGGTGGGATCTGAAAGCTTTCTGAGTAAATAGATGAATATTTTAACATGGGTGCCGGAAGCATTTGGCATATAAAAATCAACAAAAACATTCGAAATCGTTGTTTCGTTCTTTGCATATTCTGTTGAAATAGATATTGTTTTCATAATGCTCCCCTTGTAATCCCCGAAGGCGTATTTTTCTTAGCGGGGGAATTATAACAAACGGAGAACAAGAATAAAAGCACAAAGTTGTCCACTTAGCATTACGCATTGGCATGTGAAAATTGTGGATAATGTGAGTAACTTTAAAATGCTTTGTGAATATGCGTAAACAACGCTATTTTTTATATTCTACTGCTGTAATTGAAAAAACGGCAAAAATGTGGATAAGTTACTCTGAAATGTCTCCAACTAGCATTTCTGCGACCATATGGATATCTCCGCAGCCCATAGTTATCAACAAATCTTCAGGTTCTGAATTTGTTAAAATATAATCAACAATTTCTTCTTTTGTGTTGAAATAGCAGGATTCTGTACCGGCTTCATTAATGGCATCATTTAATTCTTCGGCAGTACGAATTTCCAAGTCTTTTTCTTCTCTGGCAGGGAAGGTATCACAGATAATACATTTATCAGCTTTTGATAAGATTTTTACAAAGTCATCAAACAAAGCATTGGTTCTGGTATAAGTATAAGGCTGGAAAACAATGATACAGCGTCCCTTTGTAACTTTTTTTCCACTTTCGATAGTAACATCGATTTCTGTGGGATGATGTCCGAAGTCGTCATAAAGATGAATGCTTCCGACACTTCCTTTATATTCAAAGCGTCGTTTGGTGCCATGATATTTGCGCAAAGCCTCTTTGCCAGCTTCAAATTCTGCACCATAAAGCATTCCAAGTCCTAAAGCAGTAAGTGCATTGCTGACATTGTGTTTGCCAAGTACACCTAAAGTTACGCGTCCCATAAATTTCTTCAGGGTTGAAAGTGAGGCACATTTTTGGGCTTTGGCAATAAATTTGTCAGAAATATAAAAATCAAAAGAGAAGATACCGCCTTGCTCGCTTAAATTACGGGCTTCAAGATCATATTTGTTTTCTTCCTTATTATCGTTTGCAATTCCAAAGGTAAAGAAATCACATTTTAAGTTTTCTTTGAAGAAATTGAGTCTTTCGTCATCCCCGTTGATGATTACATTTCCATTTTCCGGAACTAATTTGGCAAAAGTCAGGAAAGAATCGTAAATATCGTCTAAATCCTTGAAAAAGTCGAGGTGATCAGCTTCGATATTTAAAATAACTGCATCAGTTGGATGGAAAGAATGATAGGAGTTGGTATATTCACAAGCTTCTGCAACCATCATGTCAGTGCTTCCGATTCTGCAGGTTGAACCAAATTCGTTAACTATTCCACCAATGAAGGCTGTAGGGTCTAAATTTGCTTCCTTCAAAACCAAGGCGAGCATACTTGAAGAAGTGGTTTTTCCATGAGTTCCGGCAACACAGGCAACTTTTTTGTAATCACTCATAATCTGCCCGAAAAATTCAGCTCTTGTTAATATAGGAATATGCTTTTCTTCGCATGCTATGTATTCCTTGTTGTCAGGATGTACTGCAGCAGTTCTGACTGCAAAAATTAAATCGTCGCTTATGTTTGCTGCTTTTTGTCCCTGATAAATGGTTGCGCCAAGTTTTTCAAGTCTGTCTGTATTTGCGCTTAATTCTCTGTCAGAGCCTGATACCTTAAATCCTTTTTTTATCATAACCTCGGCAAGTGAGCACATGCTTACGCCACCTATGCCAATGAAATAAATATGACCTTTTTTGTTGAAATCCACAGTATACATATTGTACCTCTTGTGCAGAATTATATTAAATATTGTACATTATTTAGTGCTTTTATTCAAGATGGATAAAATAAAAAGGGCGGTTCTGATATTCATCAAAACCGTCCTTAGTAATATTATGCCAGATATTTCTTTAAAGCTTCTGCCTTGTCAGTTCTTTCCCAGGTTAAATCGGGATCGTTCTTTCCAAGATGACCATAATTTGTTGTCTTCTTATAAATAGGACGTCTCAAATTGAGCATCTTGATAATACCTGCAGGGCGAAGGTCGAAGTTTTCAGCTACGATTTCTTCGATAGGCTTTGAAAGCTTCTTTTCTGTACCAAATGTATTAACTGTAATTGATGTAGGCTTAGCTACGCCAATTGCATAGGAAATCTGGATTTCAACTCTGTCACAAAGACCTGCTGCAACAAGGTTTTTAGCAACATATCTTGTAGCATAGGAAGCACTTCTGTCAACCTTTGTGGGATCCTTTCCTGAGAAAGCACCGCCGCCATGTCTTGCGAAACCACCATAGGTGTCAACAATAATCTTTCTGCCTGTAACACCTGAATCACCCTTAGGACCGCCAATTACGAAACGGCCTGTAGGGTTGATGAAGAACTTGGTTTCATCATCAATCATTTCCTTAGGCAATACTACATCGAAAATGTGCTTCTTAACATCTTCATGAATCTGTTCCTGAGTTACTGTTTCGTCATGCTGAGTTGATAAAACAACTGCAAGAATTCTCTTTGGAACGTCATTTTCATATTCAACAGTTACCTGGCTTTTGCCGTCCGGACGAAGATAAGGTAATAATCCGCTCTTTCTTACTTCTGTAAGACGCTTTGTGAGCTTGTGCGCCATATAAATAGGGAAAGGCATTAAGTCAGGGGTTTCGTTGGTTGCATAACCAAACATCATACCCTGATCGCCTGCACCAATCTGCTCAAGCTCTTCGTCAGTCATTGTGTTTTCTTTTGCTTCTAAGGCCTTGTCAACACCCATTGCAATATCAGTAGACTGTTTGTCCAAAGCTACCAAAACACCGCAGGATTCTGCATCAAAGCCCATTTTTGAATCATTGTAGCCAATTTCACGAATTGTATCGCGAACGATTTTCTGTGTATCGAAGGTAGCAGAGGTTGTAATTTCACCCAAAACCATTACGATACCTGTTGTGCAACATACTTCACAGGCAACGCGGCTCATCGGGTCCTGCTCAAGGCATGCATCAAGGATTGAATCAGCGATGGTATCACTGACTTTGTCCGGATGTCCTTCTGTTACACTCTCAGATGTAAAGATGAAAGATTTCATAATTTGTCCTTTCTGTAAAATCAGACCATTTTGATTATATTGCTCAATAAAATCATATGGCCATTACCAAAAAAAATAGTCCCTCGATAAAAGGACTTTGAATGTTCAAAACCCTCTTATTGTTCGATAGTCATTAAATGACATTTCTCGCTCAGCTTGGCACCTTCCTCATTTTCAGGGGTTGCCGTGGCTTCACAGAGTCTTTACTCTCCGCCACTCTAAATAAGAGACGACATTAATTTATCACAGAACATAGGCTTTGTCAAGTGATGCACATTTCAAATCATGAATATATGTATTTCAAAATGTGAATATGATTGAATAGTAAGCTTCATAATGTGAATGCAGGGTGTCAGAGAATAAAAAAGTGTATTAAAACAAACTGAAAAGTACATTATAATGTTCAAATTTTGTTGACAACATATTGCGAAAAAAATATAATTACTTTGAATATTACATTTTGTGTATGACATGTATTTGAAAGGATAGTTAGAAGGAAAGGTTATGGGCGAGGTTCAGGTAGTTAAAACAAGCAGAGCTAATGCGAAGATGATAGTTGCTGAAGACGTTTATTCATTTTCAGGTCAGCTTATTATTAACGCGGGTACTGTTTTGACTGACAAAATTATTACTCGTTTAAGGTTTTACTCGATAAATGAAATTAAGGTTGAAGTACCTGAGCAGAACAAACCTGAGAAGAAGTCCATATTCAAGCACAAAAGAGATACATGGTCACAAAAAGTAAGATCTACAGAGACTTTTAAAGAGTTTTCTAAGGATTTTGGGTCAGCAGTTATTGCCTGCAAGTCACAGCTTACAAGTATTGTAAGTGATAATAAGGATATCGATTTTGATTCTCTTACATCGAATATTACAGGCATGATTGAGAAAAGCTCAACACCTTCAAGCTTGTTTGACATGCTACAGTGCCTTCGTCAGTTTAATGATGTAATTTTCGTTCATGCAGTTAATGTTGCAATGATTTCTTATATTCTTGCTTCCTGGATTAAGATGCCAAAGAATGAATTAAAGGTTTTGCTTGAGGCAGCTTTACTTCATGATATTGGCAAGATTCAGATTCCACAAGAAATTGTTAATAAACCGCAGGCTCTTACTAAGGAAGAGTTTGAAACCATGAAGCAGCATGCGACATTTGGCTATAACATTCTTAAGAGCAAAAATGTTGATGACAGAATCAAGCTTGCGGCTTTCAGTCATCATGAAAGATGCGATGGAACAGGATATCCACTTGGGCTTACTAACGAACTTATTTCTCCTTTTGCTAAGATTATCGCCATTGCAGATGTATATGATGCAATGACTTCTACCAGATTATATCGTGAACCGGTTTGTCCGTTGGATGTAGTATCGGTATTTGAATCCGATGGTCTGACCAAATATGATCCGAAATATTTACTTCCTTTTATGGAAGGTGTAGTAAATACATATATGCATTCTTCAGTTGAACTTTCTGACGGAAGAATCGGTGAAATTGTTATGGTTAATAAAACCAGACTTTCCAAGCCGGTTGTAAAAGTTGATAATGATTTCATTGATACTTCAGCTGATTCAAGTATAACCATTGTACGATTGGTATAAAACAGAATTATTAAAGATTTATAAATTCAGTATAAAAAATCAGGAATATGCTTCCTGATTTTTTGTTTTTTACATTATTTTTAATTTTGTTTTTATTTTGCACTTCTTCTTTGCGGTTTGTTTTTGCATTGTGTTTTATTTTTATTCTGTGCTTTATCTTTTTATTCTGTTTTTATCTCAGTTTTGCTTTATTTACCGCCTCTGAAATAGTGGAGAATATTTTGTTTGCACTGTTTGTAGCTACAATTCCCTCATTTAAGAGTAATTCTCCGGCCACCTTACCAAAGTCAATCTGAGAAGCTAATTCTTCAAGCTCCTGAATTTTAGATAAAAGAGTGCGAAATTTCTCATTGGGATCTGTGAAGGAAGCAGAGTTTCGTTTTTGAAGCTCTGATTCAAGGGCAAATAGCATCAGCTTGTCCTGCTGGGAGTTTGAGGTTCTTATTCTTTTTTTTACGAGTTCGATTTCATATTTCAAACTTTCATCTGAAAGAGTAGAGAAATGATTTGCCATTATATATTTCCTCCATTATCAAAATATTTATATTCAAAGTCGGAAACAGGTATAGGCTTTGAGTATAAATAACCCTGAGCGAATTTGCAACCATGTTCTTTTAAAAATGCTGCCTGTTCTTCGGTTTCAACACCTTCACAAACTACATCCATGCAGGTTTCATTAATAAGCTGAATAACATTTTTTACTAGTTTTTTAGAACGGTTATCACTTTTACTTTGGATGAATTCCTTATCAAGCTTAATTGTGTTTGCGGGAATTGTTGTTAATATGTTAAGCGATGAATATCCTGTTCCAAAGTCATCAATCGAAATTGAAAATCCGGCATTTCTTAAGCGGTCTATAGTAGATATAAGCTTTTCCTGATCATTGATGAAGGCACTTTCTGTTATTTCAACATCAATTAAGCTGCATGGAACCTGATATCTGTTTGCAATTGCAACCATTTCATCGACGACATTGGAATTTTGTATGTTGTTTCTTGACAAATTGATGGAAATCGGGACTAAATCATATCCTAACTTTTTCCAGTAGCTTATTGTCTGTACTACTCTTTTGTAAATGAACATATCGAGTTTTGAAATACGCGAATTCTTTTCCAAAAGTGGTACAAATTCTGAAGGAGGCACCAATATTCCGTTAGGCTTCTGCCATCTTGCCAAAGCCTCGGCACCTATAAGTTTGCCTGTTTTTAAATCGATTTTCGGCTGGAGATAAGCTACAAATTCATTATTGTCAATTCCTTCGTCAATAAGACTTATGAGGGAATTTTCTTTCATCTTTGTTGCTTTCATTTCAGCAGTAAACATCTTTAATCCTGAAATACCTTTTGCCTTGATTTCCTTTTTTGCCAAATTGGCATTGTCAGAAGCAAAAGCGATATCGATGTCCTTTGAAGAAATGATATATGCGCCTGCCACCAGTTCAAAGGAATAGGTGGGGAAGGACTCCTTTTCTGAAGATAAGAAGGCTTTATAATATCTGTCAAAGAAATTATTTATTTCCTCTTCAGTAGAGAGGCTGACTAAAAAATAAAAGTTGTCGGCATAGCCTCGGCTTGCAAAAAGAATTTCCGGAAAAAGAAGGGAGAGGTCTGCAAAATCCTTCAAAACCAAATCCCCGTTTTTAAAGCCGAAAAATTCATTGAATATGTTGAATTTCGGAATATCCATTGCAACCAAAGCGACAGTTTCATTTGGCTGCAATTCGGATATTTTGTGCTGGGATTTTTCTTTAAAAATGGCTTCCTTTATCAAGCCTGATACTTCATCATAATTAACAAGGTGTTTTACATGCTCATCGATTTGTTCAAAGGCATGTTCCTTTTCCAAATGATTTTTAATGATTCGGCTGACACTTATTAAGTTTTTACGGTCATCTTCTGATAATTTTATCTGCTTTCCATAACTTACATAGGCAATAGCGCCTGAAAGGTCGTTTTGGTAATAAAGCGGGCAGAAGATGATGGAAGCGATATCTTTTGAAGCAAAATAATTCTTAACATGCGGAAGTTCATCAGGAATCATCGAAATATCAGGAATTTCGATAAGTTCTTTTGCATTAGCTGCCTTTTTTAAGGTTTTAAGATTTTCCTTTGTTGCAATTCCGCTTATTTCAATTTTTGAATTACTGAATTTTCTTTTTGCCCACTTGTAAGTTATTTCTACATCTTCACTGTTATAAGGCTTTTCAACGACAGTTATTCTGGAAAAATTAAATCTTGTACCGATTTTTCCCAAAAGCAAATTTAAAGCATCCTTGCTGTCAACGGTATTTTCAAGTAATTCTAAAGCAAACTCCGTAATGTCGTCGGTAATGGACTTGTCATGCAAATTTTCTTTGGAATAAAGCTTTGATTTGTTGTCTGAATAATATTCAAATCCGAGATTATCATTGTAGAAGCAATGTCTGTCGCGACCGTTTTCTTTTGCATAGTAAAGGGCTTTGTCGGCTTTATCGAAGATTTCTTCAAATCGACGATCATTATTATTTATGAGTGTAATACCCATTGAAAAGGTAATTTCTCTGGTGCCGGACATCATTTTCGGAACATAGTCATAAAAAGCTTTTTTAACATTGGTTACTTTTTCGACAATCTGTTCTTCATTGTTTACATTGTGGAAATAAACCAGGAATTCATCTCCGCCAAATCTACCGACAAAGTCTTTTATTCCAAGTTCGGATTTTAAGGAATCGCAAAGTGCAACCAAAACAGAGTCACCGAAAAGATGACCGTTTGCATCATTCAAATGTTTGAATTTATCCAAGTCGATGATGGCAAGTGCACTTTTTTCATCACAAGCCATATTTTTTACGCGGTTTGTAACTTCTGAAATGAAGGTCTTTTTATTGAAAACCCCTGTAAGGGAGTCGCGCATGGCCTCGTTTAAAAGGCGGATTTCTTCAAGCTTTTGCGCATGTATGTTGGAATACTTTCCGATAACGGATACAACGCTGCACTCATCATTTCTCAGAGACTGTGCAGAGAGCAGGAACCATTCATATTGCTGTTTGGAGGTGAGCATACGGATTTCTATTCTTTCCTGTTTTGAGGTTGTCATTAAATCTCTGACTGCATGGAAGAAAAGCGGTCTGTCGTCCGGATAGATGGATTTGAAATCCAATGCATTAACCGGATGCTCGGTTTTCATATTGTAATATGTGGTTTTTCTTAAATTAAAGGAATATTCAAATATGTTCTCGTTAGAAAGCTTTGAAACGGTATTAAGTCGTTCCTTTTCGAGATTGATTTCCTCTTTTATTTGTGCAAGCTCTGAATCGTCTTTGGTTCTTATAATCAGGCAATTCTGACCTTTCACGATTTTTCTGAAAACTTCTGCCTTACAAAAGCTAAGACGCTTCTTATCGCGGTACAGACAGTAATTTATTGAATTACCTGTATTTGAATTTCCTGAAATTTCAGTAATTAAGGCCAAAACATCATGCTGTCTTATTGTACAGTCTTCATATTTCCAAAAATCTTCATCCTCTACCTGCTTGCATTTGAAGGTTAAGTCATCAAAATCACAATCGGAATCCAAATGTTTATAATATAAAATGCCGGGCTTGAAAGCATCACCGTCTTCAGCTTTTATGATATCGATACTGTTAATTTCAGATTGCTCATCATCTGGCATGATAACATAAAAATTAGTATCCGGAAGCATATGAAGAACTGCATATGCTATTAAATGGCATATGGGCTCATTCGCACTTATATTCCAACTGTTCGGTTTTTCAAGCGCATAACGGCTAAATGGTTTATCACTCATAATCTTTTGCCAGCTTTTCAAATAAAGGTAAGGATTTTTCTATCATAGAGGTTGAAACGCAGTAGGATAATCTGACATAGCCAGGGCAACCAAAGTCTGTTCCTGGAACAAGTAAAAGCTCATATTTTTTTGCTTTTTCGCAAAATGCATGCTCATCTTCTTCCAAGGCTTTTAAGAAAATGTAAAAAGCACCCTGAGGTTTGACCATTTTATAGCCGTATTTTGAGAGATTGTCGTAAAGCAGGTTTCTGTTCTTTTCATATATCGAAATATCGCTTGTGGAATCGGAGAAAGCGGCAACGACACGCTGGAACATGGCAGGTGCGCAAACATAGCCTAAAATTCTGCCGGCGCCGCAAACTGCTGCATAAATGTCCTTTGAGTTTGTCACCTCGTTTGGGACCAAAACATAGCCTATTCTTTCTCCGGCAAGAGAAAGCGCTTTGCTGTAAGAATAGCAAACGATGGTATTTTTGTAATATTTTGTTACAAAAGGAATATTCAATCCGTCATATACTATTTCTCTGTAGGGTTCATCTGAAATCAAGAAAATCGGATGATTATATTCTTCTGATTTTTTTTCAAGTAAAGAAGCAAGTTTTTTAATGGTTTCTTCACTGTAAACTGCGCCTGAAGGGTTGTTTGGTGAATTAACGATAACCCCTTTAGTGTTTTCACTGATTGCTTTTTCAAATTCATCAAAATTAATCTGGAAGTTTTCTCTGTCAGGTGGAATTACAACACATTTTGCCTTTGCACCACTTTCAATAAAGCAGCGATATTCAGGGAAAAAGGGCGCAAATACTATGAATTCATCAGCTGGTTCGGTAAGGGCTTTTAATACAATTGACAAAGCTGCTGCTGCACCAACGGTCATATAGATATTGTCTTTATTAAAGGAAGTTGCAAATCTTCTGTTGAGTGATTCAGCTATTGAAATTCTGACATTCTCAGCTCCCTGGGCACTGGTATAACCATGTAATAATTCAGGCTTTTCGTTCTCAATGAGCTCTCTGAGATATTCTGACATGGCAGAAGGTGCCGGAATGGAAGGGTTTCCGAGACTGAAATCGTATATGTTTTCTCTTCCTATTTCCTTTGCTCTGGTATTGCCATATTCGAAGATTTCACGAATTGTTGATCTTTTTTTTCCTAAATCAGCCATCTCTTTTGAAAACATATATTTAATCCGCCTTTCCTGTAAAATGTTCTTTATTAATCTGTTATTTAACCTGTTACTTATTAATTTGCTATTAATTAACCTGTTGCTTATTAATTTGTTATTAATTACCGGCTTCTTATTAACTCGTTATTTATTAATCTGTTATTTAATAATCTGTTAATTCATAAACGGTTATTTAACAATTAAACCGTTATTTAACACTTTATTATAAGAAATTTAACTTTTGAGTTCAAGTTTTATTTGCCCATTCATTTGCCAAGTTTTCTGCCTTGAAAAGATGGGCTTAAATGTATTATAATGAAATGGGTGATAAACTTAATAAATGTATGGAGGAGAAGGCATTGATTAAGAAAGAAATGATAGCCATGCTTTTAGCCGGAGGGCAGGGTTCACGACTTGGAGTATTAACTTCAAAAATTGCAAAACCGGCGGTTTCATTCGGCGGTAAATATCGTATTATTGATTTCCCTTTAAGTAACTGTATTAATTCAGGAATTGACACAGTTGGTGTTTTGACGCAGTATCAGCCTCTTAGACTGAATACTCATATTGGTATTGGTATTCCCTGGGATTTGGACAGAAATGTCGGCGGAGTAAGTATTCTTCCTCCTTACGAAAAGAGTGCTAATTCTGAATGGTATACAGGTACAGCTAATGCTATTTACCAGAATTTACGCTTTATAGATTATTATAATCCGGAATATGTGCTCATCCTTGGCGGTGACCATATTTACAAGATGGATTATGAGATAATGCTTGAGTATCATAAGAAGAACAATGCAGATGTTACCATAGCAACTCTTCCTGTTCCTTACGAGGAGGCACACCGTTTTGGTATTTGTATTGCTGATGAGACAGGCAGAATTAATGAATTTGAAGAAAAGCCAAAGAATCCGAGAAGTAATCTTGCTTCCATGGGTATTTATATTTTTACCTGGAAAGTATTAAGAGAAGCATTGATTAAATTGTCTGAAGTTCCAGGCTGTGACTTTGGTAAGCATATTATTCCTTATTGCCATGAAAACGGAAAGAGAATATTCTCCTTCGTTCATAATGGCTATTGGAAGGATGTTGGTACTTTACAGTCATATTGGGAGACCAACATGGAGCTTATTGAGCTCATTCCTGTATTTAATCTTTATGAAAGCTTTTGGAAGATTTATACAAAAACAGATGTTATTCCACCTCAGTATATAGCCGAGGATGCGATTGTAAATCAAGCCATCATAGGCGAAGGTGCTGAAATATATGGCGAGGTTGTGCATTCAATTATCGGTCCCGGTGTAGTTGTAAAGAAGGGAGCAAAGGTTGTTGACTCAATTCTCATGAATTCTACCGAAATTGGAGAGAATGCATATGTTGACAAAGCCATTATTGCTGAAAATTGCGTAATTGGCAAAGGAACAGTAATAGGCTTTGGCGAGGAAGCACCTAACGAATTTAATTCAGGTATTTATAACTCAGGTCTTGTTACCATTGGTGAGGATACTGTAATTCCAGCAGGTGTAAAGGTCGGAAGAAATACTGCAATTACAGGCAGCACAACTTTGGAGGATTATCCTGATAATGTTTTACCTTCAGGTAAAAATATCTTTAAGGAGGTGGCTTTGGTATGAAAGCAATAGGTATTGTTTTAGCCGGCGGTAATTCTAACCGCATGAGCGGTCTTTCAAAGCTCCGTGCAATTTCTGCGATGCCGATTGCCGGTTCTTACAGAGCAATCGACTTTACTTTAAGTAACATGACTAATTCACATGTTCAGAAGGTAGCAGTATTGACACAGTATAATTCAAGATCCTTACATGAGCATCTTTCATCTTCAAAGTGGTGGGATTTTGGTCGTAAACAGGGTGGCTTGTTCGTATTTACACCTACGATTACCCCTGATAACGGATTTTGGTATCGCGGAACAGCAGATGCCATTTATCAGAATCTTACTTTCCTTCATCAAAGTCATGAACCTTATGTTATCATTGCTTCAGGTGATGGAATTTATAAGCTGGATTACAGAAAGGTACTTGAATATCATATCGATAAGAATGCAGATATTACTGTTGTAACCAAGCATGTTAATGTAACTGAGGACGAAGTTACACGTTATGGTCTGGTTAAAACAGATGCTGACGGAAGAATTGTTGATTATGAGGAAAAACCGTTAATTGCAAATTCAAGCACTGTTTCCTGCGGTATTTATGTAATCAGAAGACGTCTTTTAATTGAACTTATTGAAAGTGCCGCAAAGGAAGAACGCTATGATTTGGTAAAGGACATATTGGTTCGTTATAAGGATGTAAAGAAGCTTTACAGCTATAATCTTGAAACCTATTGGAGTAATATCGCCTGTGTTGATTCTTATTACAAGACAAATATGGATTTCCTTAAACCGGAGGTTCGTAATTATTTCTTCAGGGAATACCCGGATGTATATTCAAAGATTGATGATTTACCTCCGGCAAAATATAATCCGCAGGCAGTAGTTAAGAACAGCTTGGTATCTTCAGGCTCAATTCTTAATGGTGTTGTTGAGAATTCACTGCTCTTTAAGGGAGTATATGTTGGCAACAATACTGTTATTAAGAATTCAATTGTTTTAAATGGTACCTACATCGAGGATAATGTATATCTTGAAAATGTAATTGTTGAAAGCAGAAATACAATTAAGCAGGGCTCAAGATTTGTTGGTGAAGGAAAGCCATTGGTTATTTCCGATATGACAGACAGATACGGAATTGAGGAAAAGTAAATGAAACTGATTGCAGGACTGGGAAATCCGGACAAGGAATATGACGGAACCAGACATAATGCAGGATTTGAAGTTATTGATTACATTGCAGGCAAGCTTGGTGTTTCCGTTAAGGAAAAGAAACACAAGGGGTTAATTGCCTGTGGTGTTTTTAATGGGGAGAAAATTCTGTTACTTAAGCCGCAGACTTACATGAATCTGTCAGGTGAAAGCATCAGAGCCGCCGCAGATTTTTATAAGCTTGAGCTTGAAGATATTGTTGTAATATCAGACGATATCACTTTACCTTTAGGACAGTTAAGAATAAGACTTAAAGGAAGTGCAGGCGGCCATAACGGGCTTAAAAATATCATTCTTCATTTAGGAAGTGATGATTTTGCACGAGTTAAGGTCGGAGTAGGTGAAGAAGAACGAAAAGGCGAACTCAAGGATTATGTTCTCGGACATTTTTCCAAGAGTGAAAAGGAGATTATTGCTGAAGAAATCAAAAAAGCCGGTGATGCAGCATTGATGCTTGTAACCGGTAAGAGAGAAGAAGCAATGAACTTGTATAATCGCAAGGTGAAGAAAATTGAAAGCGCTGACGAGACTAATTCAGGAAAGACCAGAGATTAAGGATACCCTTGATGCTTTGAAAAGAAGAAAAGTGCCCGTCTGGGTTACGGGATGTCCGGACACCCAGAAGGGCTTTGTTTTGCATGCAATTTTTGAGAAATCCTCTAAAAAGAGACTTGTTCTTGCTTCAAATTCACTTAATGCGATGGCTTTGTTTAATCGCTTAAAGGCAAATGACAGGAATACTTATTATTATCCTGATAAGGATTTGGTTTTCTACTATGCCGATGTACATAATAATATTCTTGCAAGAGACCGAATTAATGCTATTTCACACTTAATTGAAGATGATGAAGTAACAATTGTGGCAAGCTTTGAATCACTACTTGAAAAGCATATGCCAATTAAGCGATTTAAGGAAAGCATCCTTAATATCGAGAAGGATAAAACAGAGATTTCCATTGATGATTTAAGGGAACGCCTCTTATTTTTAGGATATTCAAGAAATGAAATGATTGAGGCAGAAGGACAGTTCTGTATTCGAGGTGGAATTGTTGACATTTATCCTTTTACTGAAGAAAACCCTGTAAGAATTGAATTCTGGGGGGATGAAATCAATGACATACGTTATTTTGATATAGAATCCCAGAGAATGATTCAGAACATAAACTCAATTAAGATTTATCCGGCCTGTGAGTTTTTACTTACCAAGGAAGAAAAATATGCAGGTCTTGAAAAGATAGATAAAGAACTTGATTTGAGAGTTAAACAGCTAAGTGATGCATTGCTTTCTGAAGAAGCCTTCAGACTTAACAAGACGATAAGCGAGTTCAAAGAGGGAATGCTTGATTTTAATCAGATGCAGATTGAAGGAAAGCTTGATTATTTTTATGACAGAACAGAAAGCTTTGCAGACTATTTTGATAACGATACTTTAGTTGTTATAGACGAAGTAATTGATACTGAAACAGCAGTTGAAACTAATATTAAAGCTTTTGAGCAAAGCCTTGAAGGAAGAGTAAATAAAGGATATATCCTGCCACGCGAAACGCATATTCTTTACGAATACAAGCAGGTATTTTCCATACTTACAGATAAAAAGCTGATGTACATCTCGTCAATTGACGGGCGTTTTTCGTCGTTTAAGGAAAGAGAAAAAAATCATCTTGGCATCATGCAGGGTTCTAACTATTTTAATAATGAAGAACTTTTATATGCGGACTTATTAACTTATAGTAAGCAGAAATTCGCCATTTTGCTTGTTTTGTATAATGAAGAAAGAACAGAGGCCTTTGCAGAGAAATTAAGAGAGAATAAATTTGAAGTTACTTTACAAATTGATGCGGAAAACATACCTGAAAAGGGAGAAATGCTTGTTGTTAAGGGAACTTTAGAGCATGGTTTTATCGATAATGACAATAGACTGGTTGTAATTACCGAAAATGACATTTCGACTTCAAGGGAACGAAAGAAATTTAAGGTTAGCGAACCGAGAGGAAGAAAGTTAAGCTCATTAGATAATCTGACATTCGGTGATTATGTTGTAGATGAGCGTTTTGGGATTGGTATTTATCGTGGTATTGTTAATTTTGAAGACAATGGCACAATGAAGGATAAGATAAAAGTTGAATATGCATCAAATGGCGCAATTTATATTGATCCTGAAAATTTCCACCGTCTTTCAAAGTATGCCTCTAAAGATACAGCACAGAAGCCTGCTTTATCCAATCTTAATTCACAGAAATGGAATAAGACGAGAGACAGGGTAAAGAAGGAAGTTTCTTTGATGGCAAAGGAACTTGTTGAGCTTTATGCAAAGAGACAGAGAATAAACGGCTTCAGATATGATGTGGATGATGATGATGCGCGTGGGTTTGAGTCAGCCTTTCCTTTTGAAGAAACGGAAGATCAGATTAAAGCTATATGGGATGTCAAGCAGGATATGGAAAGCGACAGAATCATGGACAGACTGGTTTGTGGTGATGTTGGTTTTGGTAAAACTGAGGTTGCAATAAGAGCTGCATTTAAAGCAGTAAACAGCGGAAAGCAGGTTGCGGTTTTGGCACCTACTACAATTCTTGCCGGACAACATTATAATACCTTCAGCAAGAGATTTGCCAATACTGCGATACATGTCGAAATGCTGAGCCGGTTAAAATCACCTGCACAACAGAAAGCTGCTTTGGAAGCCGCTAAAACAGGTAAAGCGGATATTTTGGTTGGAACTCACAGAATATTATCAAAGGATGTTGAGTTTAAGGATTTAGGGTTACTTATCGTTGATGAAGAGCAGCGTTTTGGGGTAGCTCAAAAGGAAAGAATTAAACTTATAAAAAATGAAGTTGATGTTTTAACTTTGACTGCAACACCTATTCCAAGAACCTTGCACATGAGCTTGATAGGTGTAAGGGACATGAGTATGCTTAAAGAGCCGCCTATTGACAGACTTCCGATTCAGACCTTTGTGCTTGAACATGACGAGGAAATGATTCGTGAAGCTATTTCAAGAGAATTAGCACGAAACGGACAGGTATATTATGTTTATAACAGGGTTGACGGAATAGAAAGAGTTGCAGCCCGTATTATGGAGCTCGTTCCTGATGCAAGGGTTAGCTTTGCACATGGGCAAATGTCAGAGCGCGAGCTTGAACGCATCATGTACAGCTTTATCAACGGCGATATTGATGTTTTGGTTTCAACAACTATTATAGAAACCGGTCTTGATATTCCAAATGTTAATACAATTATTGTTGACAATGCCGAAAATTTCGGTTTGTCACAGCTTTATCAGTTAAGAGGACGAGTAGGAAGATCAAATCGTTTGGCATATGCTTTCATGATGTATAAGCGAGACAAGTTAGTTAGCGAAGTGGCTTCTAAGAGATTAGAGGCGATAAAAGAGTTCACAGACTTAGGCTCTGGCGTAAGAATCGCAATGAGGGATTTGGAAATTAGAGGAGCCGGAAGCATTCTTGGCTTTGCACAAAGCGGACAGGTTGAAGAAGTAGGATATGACCTTTACTGCAAGCTTTTAGAGCAAGCTATCGAATATGAGAAAACAGGAAAGCGTAAGGTTAATGTTGAATCCCAGGTAAAAATTAATGTTGATGCAATGATTCCTGTTGAATATATAGGAAGCGAAAAACAAAGACTTGATTTGTATAAGGATATTTCTGAAATCACTTCTAAAGAAGAAAGATATGAACTGATTGATGAGATTATTGACAGATATGGAGAGGATATACCTCAAAAGGTTGTTAATTTAATTAATGTCTCATTAATACGAGCTTTATGTGAGAAATGTTACATCACAAGGATGACAGAAGAAGAGGAAAGTGTATCTTTTGTTATTGACAGTAAGGCACCATTTGATTATGAGAAGCTTGAAAGCTTTATCAAAGAATATGCCAAGGCTAAGGCTTTAGAAGAAGACAAGAAAAAAGGCATTTCTCCTGACAATTCAAAGGCTGAAAAGTCAGAAAAGAATTTAAAGAAGACAGCGAATTTATCCTATAATCCTTATCCAAGTGTATTTAGAAATAATATTTCAGAAACTACAAGACGAAACCTGATGAATTTAAGAAATAATGTAATAAGAACCAATCCTTATGACATATGCCATTTGGTAAAGGGCACAAATCCTTTAATAAAGCTTAAGATAACAAAGGGTGCAACTTTGGAAAAGCAGGGTGAGATGCTTGAAGGTTTAGTTGAATTTCTTGATGAATTCAGAAAGAACAATGTAGAAGAGTAAAAGACAGGTAAAGAACAGTAGCAGAAGAGTAAAAGACAGGTAAAGAACAGTAGTAGAAGAGTAAAAATACAGGTAATGAAAACAGTAGAGAAGTCTGAAAAGAAATTTAATAAAAGATTAGCTTTTATATTGATAGTTTTTGCTTCTATCTTCTCTTTTGCTTGCTGCAGTAACGAAAATGTCTTTAACAATACAAGGGATGAATGGCAGTGGGAGGAAGGCGATGTCATAAGAGTTGGCAACCGCCATGTCGGAAAGAAAGAACTTGCCATATATTTTGGTGAAATCTGCAAGGAATATACCAGTAGGTATGGCGATGCTGTCTGGGATTATGTTTTGAGCGAGGATGGTGAAACCATTGGCGAAAGTCTTTCAAAGCAGCTGCTTGAAAGGATTAT
The DNA here is from genome assembly GCA_024403335.1 of Lachnospiraceae bacterium. Taxonomy (GTDB): domain Bacteria; phylum Bacillota; class Clostridia; order Lachnospirales; family Lachnospiraceae; genus JAKSSA01. Next base: position 12,137 of record JAKSSA010000008.1, on the reverse strand, counting down.
TGTCATTAAACTGCTTTGTGAAAAGGCAGATGAAGAAAGGATTTTGCTTTCGGAAGCTGATTTGAAGGAAGCTGATGAGAAGACAAAGAAATACCTTGAAATGGTAAGCTCATCTGAACTTAAGATGTTTGGCTTCGATGATTCAGTTATCAGAAACCTTTACAAGGACAATTTACTTGCAATTAAAGCTTATAACGAAATAAATATTGATGAGCTAATAAAAGAGGACGGAACGGATTTTTCAAGAAAAGCTTATTTGTGTATTTATAAACGAAAGTTTAGTATTGAAGAGGATGGTAGCCATAAAAGATTTGAAGCCGGCGAAATTGTAGGTTTAGAGGAGGGCCTTCGCAAGACACTTGACAAGCTTAAAGGAGACTGGGGCGACAAGGAAGCCTTAATGGAATATGAAAATGAACGCCCTAAATTATTTAAGCAGATTTTGAAAAAAGGCGATTTGCCATCAGAATATGAGGAAAGCGTCTGGAATTTAAAAACCGGAGATTATTCCGGAATTATATCAACAGCGGATTACTATATGCTTTATTACTGTGTAAGTGATGATTACGAGGAAGCAGTATTAAAAGCAAGAAATGAGTGGCTTACTGAGCAAAGAAGAATACTTCTTGATAAGCTTTGCGAGGAGTGGAAAAAGGATACAGTAATTGAAATTCGCGAAGATGTGTTAAGAGAAGCCGTTAAATTAAGTGGCGACATGCTAAGATATTTGAAGGTACATAGAGAAACAGCTGCAGGAGGTTAATTCCTACAGCTGTTTTCACTTTTACTTGCCATGATAGAGCTTCTTTGTCTGATAATCAGGTTCGCAGGTGAGATTTACACCAAGCTTTCTGAAAACATTGATATCAACCTGTGAAAGAATAACACTTGAATGAACTTCGATGTTTTTAAGATTCTCAAGCTGATTCATGGCCTTCTTTGCATTAGCGTCAGTCAAAGCACAAATTGAAAGTGCAACAAGCAACTCATCCATGTGCAGTCTTGGGTTATGATTGCCAAGATATCCGACCTTGAGTTTTTGAATAGGTTCGATGACTGTTGAAGAAATTAAATCAACAGGATCGGGTATATTTGCAAGTTCCTTTAAAATGTTGAGAAGTAAAGCAGAAGAAGCACCAAGGAGATTACTTGTCTTTCCTGTTACTATTCTTCCATCGGGCAATTCAGCAGCTGCTGCAGGAGCATTTGATTCGGCTGCTTTGTCAATAGCTGCCTGAATACAAGGTCTGTCACTGGTTGTAATATTTGCCTTTTCCATTATCAGTTCCATTTTCTTGGCCTGAGGCTTGTCGGCATTACTCTGTCTTATAGCGCAAAGTGTTTTGTAATATCTTCTGATAATTTCATTGTTGGAAGCTTTTCTTACAGCTTCATCATCATTAATACAGAAGCCAACCATGTTTACACCCATATCAGTGGGGGACTTATAGGGGCATGTGCCGAGAATACTTGTAAGCATTGACTCAACTAAAGGATAAATGGCGATATCACGATTGTAATTAACATATCTTTCGCCATAGGCCCTTTCATGATAGAAGTCAATCTGATTTTCATCACCTAAATCAACGGTTGCGGCTTCGTAAGCAAGGTTTACGGGGTGATTTAAATCAAGGTTCCAGACAGGGAAGGTTTCAAATTTTGCATAACCTGCTTTAACTCCTCTTTTATATTCATGATAAAGCTGGGAAAGACAGGTTGCCATTTTACCGCTACCGGGTCCTGGAGCAGTTACTACAACTAAAGGTCTGGTGGTTTCAACAAAGTCATTTTTTCCAAAGCCTTCGTCACTTACGATGAAAGGAATATTGTTTGGATAGTCTTTTATGGTGTAGTGCTTATAAACCTTAAGTTCAAGGTCTTCAAGCTTTTTGATATACTGAACGGCACTTGGCTGATTCTTAAAATGTGTTAATACAACGCTTGAGATAAGAAGACCATATCCGCGAAATGCATCAATTAAACGAAGTACATCAACATCATAGGTAATACCGATATCAGCGCGCATCTTGTTCTTTTCAATGTCATTTGCATTGATAACGATAATAACTTCTGCTTTGTCTTTAAGCTTTGCAAGCATTCTGATTTTTGAGTCAGGCTCAAAGCCGGGTAAAACTCTTGCTGCATGATGGTCATCAAAAAGCTTGCCACCAAATTCAAGATAGAGCTTTTCACCGCTTTTTGCGATACGCTCAGCAATCTTTTCTGATTGTCGCTTCAGATACATTTCATTGTCGAAGCCGGTTTTCATAATACACCCCCATTTGCTAAAACATTATTCTTCTTCACTGCCTTCTTCAGGCAATTCATTTAACCAGATTTGTTTATTTATTTCTGCTTTGTCAACAGTGAGTTTCTCGTTGTAGGTTTCGTAACCTCCAAGAGAAACTATAATATCATAATCTCCGTATAAAAGAGTCAGTTCCTTATTATAATAATCGGTTTTTTCACCATTTATAAAAACTTCAGCAAACAAAGGATCAACCGTAAAACGAACCTGCGCATATTCCTTAGGACCGCTGCCGTAGGAGATGGCATCAAATATCAGTGTTTCGTCTCTTTTTATTTCTATGTCTGCTTCAGCGTTAAAGCTTCCTTTACTGAGAACCATTTTATAGGTTCCTTCTTTTAAGGTATAGGTTTTGTGCGGATCAATGGTGAATTCATAGCTTCCGGCATATAAAGTTCCACCATAGAAATCCTCATCATTAGTTAATGCAAGATTGCCATGACCTTTTGTTACTATGATTTCGTAAACTACTTCGCCAAGCCCTCTTATTGTTACCATATCAATTCCTGAAAGCTTATCAAGAGAATATTCCTGTCCGTTTGAAACAACAAATAATGCATCAGTAAAGCGATAATTTGATACCATTGAGGTTGTGCCGTCAGGATTTAAGGTCTCTCCAAAGGTGATTCTGCCAAGCTCTTTATTGACCTTTATTCCGGTTTGGTACTTTTTCTCCCACAAAAGGTTGGAGCCTTCAACTCTTTTTAAGTTATTATTCTCAGAATCAACATAAATATTATACATTTCACCAAAACGAAGCTGTGTTTTGGCAATCGGTACATTAAAGCTGTCATAAATCAATGTGGTATTTAAAACCGGAATATACTTATTTTCCCCTGAATAATTATCGTGAAAAACAAGAATTTCCTTCGAGGAATCATATTCAACAAAAAGATAAGTTCCAAGATTTATATCATCTTCCTTTTTTACTTCCTCTGTTAAAGCAGGAGAGGGAGTTGGCTTTTTTCCGGACTCTTTACTTTTGTCTTCATTTGAAACTAAAAAATAAACAATAAGCAACACTAAAGCTGCGATTAAAAAAATCAGCATTTTAGTTACAAATCCATTGTCTTTTTTTGGTTGATAGCTCATTTTATCCCCTGGCAATATTTAATAATAAATCCTTTTCGTTAAGTTTGGGATTTAATAAAACTTCTTCAAGCAGCATATTCAAAGTCTCGCCAATTTTATGACCGGTAATTCCTAATGAAATTAAATCATTTCCATTAATTGCAAGGTCTTTTAAGAAAAGCGGTTCATTATCTTCAATAATGCTGACAGCAAAGCTATAAAAGGTATTAAGATAGTTTTCGTCTTCTTTTGAAATACCAAGTCTTACAGCACTGTATTTGTATTTCATAAATGCAAAAAAGTCATCACCTAATTTGGACATAAGCTTGCGAACAGCATATCTGTCGCAATCACTATCAGACATTTTATAATTTTTTAAGTGTACAAGTTCACTTATGAGCCTGATGGCTTTATTGTCAAATTTCAAATCAGTCAAAAGCTGTTTTGCTTTTTCACTGTCTGTTAATGAAAGTAAAACTGCAAGTGACAAATCTCTGTTAGAAATGCTTTCTTTCAGGTAATTCTTTGAATTAGTAGAATTATCTGAAGCTATGTCAAAAGCGTTATTTAAGGTTTTGCCTAAGGCAGTGTCCAAAGCCTGGTCCAAGGCGGCATCCGGCATTTTAGAATTTATACGGTTTATTTCCTCAAGATATTTATTAACACAGGGAATTCTTAAAATGCCATCAAGAATGGCATATTCTGACAAAGCATTTATTTGGGTTAAAAGCAACAGCTTTTCAGCACGATTAGAAAGCAGGGTTTTTAAGATTTCTTCGCGAATTCTTTCTGCACTGATTAGCTTTAATCTGTGTGAAAGCTTATTTGCAGCCTTCATGGTTTCCTCTTCAATTTCAAAACCTAATTGGGCAGAAAATCTTATTGCGCGCAATATTCTTAATGCGTCTTCTAAAAAACGGGCTTCAGGATTGCCTACACATCGGATAATGCCATTTTTTAAGTCATTTTGTCCGTCATACAAATCAACTAAGCCGCTTGTGGGATTATATGCCATTGCATTTATTGTAAAATCCCTTCTTAACAAGTCTTCTGAGAGACATCTTGTGAAGCTTACTGATTCCGGATGGCGTCCATCTGAATATTTGCCGTCAATTCTGTAGGTGGTAACTTCAAACTGGTCATTGCAAAGCAATACAGTCACTGTTCCATGCTCAATTCCAGTGTCGAAGGTTCTGTTAAAAAGTTTTTTTACCTCCTGCGGTGTGGCAGAAGTTGTAATGTCCCAGTCATTTGGAACTTTCCCTAAGATTGCATCTCTCACACAACCACCAACGACGTAGGCCTCAAAGCCTGCGTCGTTGAGAGTTTTGATTATAACTTCTGCTCCGTAAGGAATTTTAAAACTTACCATGTACCTTCAATCCGATTTTATAGTGTGAAAAATTATCAAAGCAAAGGCTTTTTAGTATGCCTTGCCCCAATATACCATTGATTTTGCTTTCTTTCCGCAGCAAACACAATTTTCAGAGATCTTTTCCTGCTCAAAAGGCATGCAGCGTGAGGTTACGCCAACTTTTTCCTTAAGTGCATCTTCGCATTCTCTTTCACCGCACCACATAGCTTTGATAAAGCCGGGCTTGTTAGCTGCGATTTCTGTCATTTCTTCAAGATTTGTTGCTTCATAGGTATGAGCATCTCTGTGCTTTCTTGCTCTTTCAAGCATATCCTTCTGAATGGTCTTAAGTAATTCACGAACATAGTTTTCGAGCTCGTCTAAGGATACAACAGTCTTTTCGCCTGTATCTCTTCTTGCAACAACAGCATGATTTTCCTGAATATCCTTAGGTCCGATTTCAATTCTTACAGGAACGCCATGCATTTCATGTTCAGCGAACTTCCAGCCAGGTGAACGATCTGAATCATCAAGCTTGACTCTTAAGTCAGAAAGACTTGTTTTAATCTTTGCGGCAGTTTCAAGTACGCCTTCAGCCTGCTGTCTGATAGGAACGATAACAACCTGAGTAGGAGCAACCATAGGAGGAAGAACGAGACCGTTGTTGTCACCATGAACCATGATGATTGCACCGATGATACGTGTTGAAACGCCCCATGAAGTCTGATGTACATACTGAAGCTTGTTGTTTTTATCTGTGTACTTAATATCAAATGCATGGGCAAAGCCATCACCGAAGTTGTGGCTTGTACCTGACTGTAATGCTTTTCCGTCATGCATCAAAGCTTCCATTGTATAGGTTGCATTTGCACCGGCAAACTTTTCTTTATCTGTTTTACGTCCCTTAATCATGGGGATTGCAAGAAATTCCTCAGCAAAGTCTGCATAAACATTGAGCATCTGAATTGTTCTTTCTTGTGCTTCTTCTTCAGTAGCATGTGCTGTGTGACCTTCCTGCCATAAAAATTCCATTGAACGAAGGAAGGGACGGGTTGTTTTTTCCCAGCGAACTACTGAGCACCACTGGTTGTATACCTTGGGCAAATCTCTGTAAGAGCCTACGATTTTTGAGTAAAGGTCACAGAAAAGTGTCTCTGAAGTAGGACGTACACAAAGTCTTTCCTGTAAAGTTTCTCCACCACCCATGGTTACCCATGCAACTTCGGGTGCGAAACCTTCAACATGATCTTTCTCCTTATTAAGTAAGCTTTCAGGAATGAACATGGGCATGTAAACGTTCTCAACACCTGTTTCCTTGAAACGTCTGTCGAGCTCCTTCTGGATAGCTTCCCAGATAGCATAGCCGAAAGGTCTGATAATCATACAGCCCTTGATACCTGAATATTCAATCAGTTCGGCTTTTTTTACGATGTCTGTGTACCACTGCGCAAAGTCTTCATCCATGGAAGTGATTGCATCATTCTTTAAATCTGCCATAGTATATACCTCTTTTATGAATTATTGGTTAAATAACAACGTTTAATGAGCTTGTAAAATGCTCTTAAACTAAAAAAATATTATACTTAATTTCCTATTATAAATCAAATGTTTTTTAACCTGATAATTAAGCTGAAACTAAATAGAAATTAAGTTGAAAAACAAACAGAAATTAAGCTGAAAATCAGATGGAAATTAACTAAATTGCTAATTATGTTTGCATGACTTCACTTTTTGTGATATACTAAATATAAATTAAGATACGCGAATTTTTTTGGGATTATCCCGAAAATTCTGAAAGGGTGGAATTATGGCTAAGGTAGTAATTATTGCGGACAGTACTTGCGATTTGACAGACGAATTGATCAGGAAAAATAATATCACTATTTTACCCTTGTGCGTAATTTTGGATGATAAAAGTTATTTTGATAAAGAAGAAATAACAGTTAAAGATATTTTTGAATGGGCAGATAATAACAAGACAACTCCTAAAACCCAGGCGGTTCCCATGGACAGAATTGAAAAGGTACTTAAGCCTTTAATGGAGGATGGTGTTGATACAATCTTTTTTGGTATTTCAGAACAGATGTCAGCAACCTGCAATTCTGTCAGACTTGTTGGTGAGTCTTTAGGCTATGACAGACTTTTTGTTATAAACTCAGAAAGCCTTTCATCAGGCATCGGTCTTCAGATATTAAGAGCCTGCAAATTAAGAGATGAAGGAAAAACTGCTGAAGAAATAGTTAATGAGATAGAAGCTAAAAGAAACAGTGTCAGAGCTTCATTTATTATCAATACTCTTACTTATTTAGCTCGTGGTGGAAGATGCACTTCAGTGACTGCATTTTTGGCTTCTGCTTTGAAAATTAAACCTGTAATTGAAGTAAAAGAAGGTGCAATGGGTGTTGCCAAAAAGATGCGCGGCGATTACAAGAAAGCTGTTATGAAATATGTTACTGAAATGGAAAGTGACTTGTTATCAGCAGAACCGACCAATGTATTTATTACTTACCCTACCTGCGACCAGGATATTGTTGATGAGGTTTATAACTATCTTGCAGGGCTTAAGCATTTTGAAAATATCTATAAAAGTAATGCAGGTGGCGTAATTGCATCACATTGCGGTCCGGGAACAATAGGCGTTTTGTTCTACGCGGACTAAGGACTGTTTTCAAGGAATCTGATTGCAAAGAAGAAGTTAAAAGTTGTTAAATAATTAAGAAAATTTACGAGAATTTAAACAGGAATTTAACAGGAATTAAAACAGGAATTTTAAACAGAATTTTTAAACAAAGAATTAAATTCAAGAATTAAAAGACAAAAGAAAAGTACGAAGTTCGGAATATGGGTTTGAAATACATATTCCGAACTTTTTTAATACCTTTTTTAACCGCTTTTCTTAAGAATTTATTAAAACTTGCTTAAATCTTGAGCCAAATTGTTTGAAAAATTATTATTTGTGTTATAATCCGTTCGCAACAAAAAAAGAAAGGAAAAAAACAATGAAAATATCAAATGAAAAAATGGTAAAAATTGTTAAGTTTACAGCGATTGGTCTTATTGTATTAATTCTGTTTTTTGGCAGTTTTTATACTATAAGTGATCAGGAACAGGCAGTAGTTGTTACCTTCGGTGTTCCTGAAGCTGTCAGTGAGCCCGGTCTTCATTTGAAGCTTCCTCTTATTCAGAAGGTTCAAAAGGTTGATACAACCATTAAGGGCTTTGCAATCGGATACTACGAGGAGCATAATCTTACAAATTCAGACGAAAGTGTAATGATTACAAGTGATTTTAACTTTGTTAATGTTGATTTTTATGTTGAATACAGAGTAATTGATCCTGTGAAGATGCTTTATGCTTCTGAAGATCCTGTAAATATTCTTAAGATGGTTACACAAAGCTGCATTCGTAATGTAGTAGGAACAACAGATGTTGACAGTGTTATTACCACAGGAAAATCTGAAATCCAGTCTGCGATTAAGGAAAATGTTATCGAAACACTTGAGAAGGAAGAAATCGGTATCCAGCTTGTTAATATAACTATTCAGGATTCAGAGCCGCCCACAGCAGAGGTTATGGAAGCCTTTACTGCAGTTGAAGCAGCAAAGCAGGGCAAGGAAACAGCTATTAACAATGCGAAGAAGTATTCAAACGAACAGCTTCCTGCAGCAGAAGCTCAGGCAGACCAGATTATTAAGGCTGCTGAAGCAGAAAAGGCCGCAAGAGTAAATGAAGCAAATGGTCAGGTTGCAAGATTTGAAGCGTTGTATAACGAATATAAGAATTACCCGCTCATCACAAAGAAGAGAATGTATTTTGAAGCAATGAGAAATGTACTTCCCGGATTAAAGGTAATCATCTCTTCTGATGAATCCATGAGCAAACACTATGTTATTGAGGAAGGAGTGAAATAATGGCTACAATAGATTATAATGTTAATCAAAAAGGAAAAGCCGTACAAGCCGGCAAAAGCATGATTAAGACTGTTATTATTTTAGTATGTGTTCTTTTGGCAGTCATTGTCTTAGGTTCTTCAATGGTAGTAACAAATGAGGATGAGTATACACTTGTAAAACAGTTTGGAAAGGTTGATCATATTATTGATGAAGCAGGAGTATCCTTCAAAGTTCCTTTTATCCAGACAACCTCAACACTTCCTAAAAAGCTTCTTTATTACGATTTGGAGCCTTCTGATGTTATTACAAGTGAGAAGGAAACTATGGTTGTTGATGCTTATGTACTTTGGAGAATTGAAAATCCTTTGAAGTTTGTTCAGACCTTGAATTCACAAATTCCCAATGCACAAAGCCGTATTAATACAACTGTTTACAATGCGATGAAGAACGAGATTTCAAAACTTTCAAAGAATGACGTTATTTCAGGAAGAGACGGTTCCTTGAACGAAAGCATTTTCAATGCAATTGGAACTACAATGGATCAGTACGGAATATCTTTTAGCTCTATTGAAATTAAGCGACTTGATTTACCTGAAGAAAACAAGTCAGCAGTTTATGAAAGAATGATTTCTGAAAGAAACAATATCGCAGCTTCTTACAAAGCAAGCGGTGAGGCAGAAGCTAAAAAGATTCGTACAGAGACAGATAAGAGTGTAACCATTACATTATCAGAAGCAAAGGCAAAGGCAGAAAAGCTTATTGCAGAAGGCGAAGCAGAGTACATGCAGATTCTTTCAGAAGCATATAACGATCAGGATAAAGCAGATTTCTATACATTTGTATTAGCACTTGACGCATTAAAAGAAAGCTTTGCATCAGGAGACAAGACAATTATTCTAAGTGAAGATTCACCTATAGCTGAAATATTCTACCAGGTTGAGTAACTTATCTGATGAAATGGTTTTCAAAAGGTATAATAACCGATTGAAAACCATTTTTTTTATGGAAAGATTTGTTGATATTTTGGAAGAGTTTCTATAAAATATGATTAATATCGCTTTTTAGCGTGATAATGGAGGAGTTATGGCAAAAGAATTAAAAAAGAGAAGTGAAGTAAGAGTTGAAGACACCTGGAATACAAGTGATCTTTATGCAACAGTAGAAGATTATCAGAAGGATATAGAAAAGATTAAGGGACTTGGTGATAAAATCGCTTCATATAAAGGACAGCTTAATAATGCAAAGAAACTTTTGGAAGTACATGATTTGCTCGAGGAATCTGATTTGGTACTTGGAAGAGCATATTCCTATGCAGCAAGACTTGCAGACCAGGATACTGCAAACGCCGAAAATCAGGCAAGAATGATGCAGGCAAGAACTGTATATTCCATCTTCGGAAGCAGTATTTCATATATTAATTCAGAAATTCTTGCTATCGGAAGCGAAAAGATTGAAAGTTTTTATAAAGAGGAACCTGGACTTGAGAAATATCGTCTTTCACTTGAAGAAATTTTAAGAAGGGCAGCTCATACACTTTCAGCAGAAGAAGAAAGAATTATCGCTTTGGCTGGTGAACTTTTCAGCGCACCTTCAACCATTTTTTCAATGTTCTCAAATGCAGATTTGAAGTTCCCTGTAATAAAGGATGAAACAGGAGAGGATGTTCAGATTACAAACGGAAGATATGCAACCTTCCTTAATTCAACAGACAGAGCAGTACGTGCAAATTTCTTTGAAAAGTTCTATGAAAGCTATAAGGCTTTTAGAAATACAATTGCAGCAAACTATTCTACAGAAGTTAAGAAAAGAATTTTCAATATGAGAGTAAGAAAGTATGATAACTGCTTACAGGCTGCGACAGACAGAAATGATGTGCCTGAATCAGTATGCAGAAATCTTATTGCTGTATGTAATGAAAATGTTGATAAGATGTATCGTTACATGGAAATCAGAAGAAAACTTTTAGGTTATGAAGAGCTTCACATGTATGACTTGCATCTTCCTGTAATTAAGGGTGTTGATAAGAAGATTCCTTTTGAAGAAGCAAAGAAGATTGTAATTGAAGGCCTTGCTCCTTTAGGAAAGGACTATCAGGAACTTTTAGAGAAGGCATTTGCTGAAAGATGGATTGATATTTATGAAAACGAAGGCAAGAGAAGCGGTGCATATTCATCAGGCTGCTATGGTGTTCATCCTTATGTTCTTTTGAATTATGATGAGTCATTAGACAGCGTTTTCACACTTGCACATGAGCTTGGACATGCAATGCATTCATATCTTTCATGCAAGTACCAGACACCTATGAATTCAGGCTACAAGATCTTCGTTGCAGAAGTTGCATCAATTTGCAATGAAGCGTTACTTGCAAAGCATATGCTTAAGAATGCGCAGACTGCAGAAGAAAAGGCTTATATCATTAACCACTTGCTTGATGATTACAGAACTACCTTCTATCGTCAGACGATGTTCGCTGAATTCGAATTGAGAACAGCTGAAATGGCTGAAAGAGGCGAGAGCTTAACAGCTGATGCTTTAGAGAAGCTTTATTATGAACTTAATGGAAAGTATTACGGACCTGGTGTTGTAAATGATGATCTTATCAGATGCGAATGGTCAAGAATTCCTCATTTCTATATGAACTTCTATGTTTATCAGTATGCTACCGGTTTTGCAGCAGCTATGGCTTTGTCAGACCGTATTTTAAAGCTTGGAAAGGAAGCAGCAGACGATTACAAGAAATTCCTTTCAGGCGGATGCACAAAGACTCCTATTGAGCTTTTGAAGATTGCAGGAGTTGATATGGCAAGCAAAGAGCCTTTGGAAGCTGCATTAAAGGTATTTGACGAAATGATGGATGAGCTTGAGAAAAATATTTAATGGAAAAAGAGATTAAAGAAAAAACGAATACAGAGGAAGAGAATAGCACAGACAAAGAGAAGAATGTGGCCAAAGAGAAAAAGCCAAGTAAGGTTAAAAAGAATCGTGAAAAGCTGATAAAGGAAAATGCCAAGTTTTCTTTCATCTTTGAAAAAGGCATGTCAGAAGCGATAAAAGATTTCTGGAAGTCAAAAGCCGGATTGATTACGGTTGCCTGTGTGTTTGTCATATGCCTTATAACAGGTATTGTGCTTGATAACACAAGTGTTTCTGCTTTTTATGTAAAACCTGCAACTGAAAACACGAATATGGATGTCAATAAACCTAATGAGGTCGCAAATGGTGGAAACGGAATACTTGGTTTGGGGGATAAAAAAGACGGCATAGATGATGGCAGAACAACGGAAGAGGTGATGATTGATAATTATAAATCAGCTCTTGAGAAGTATGGAGTTATGTCTGAAACCTATGTTTTTTATCCGGACCAGGCAGAAAATTTCAAAAATCTGATGAGAAACTTTGAAAATTCACTTAATGCAAGAAAGTATGACGAGTGCGACACAATATCTGCTGAGATTGGCGAAATGATGAAAACTGTCATGGCATCAAACAGAGAGATAATTGGCAATTTGTT
>JAKSSA010000077.1 GCA_024403335.1 Lachnospiraceae bacterium | reverse complement strand
GTGTCAGAATCTTTGAAACAGTTGATTCACCAAAGGCTTTTGTTGTCTGAACTTTCAGAACACCAGTCATGTTGATACAGCCCGAAATAACTTCATCATCAGCTGAAACTTCACGCGGAAGGCTTTCCCCTGTAAGGGCACTTGTATTAAGGGTTGATGAACCTTCAAGAATAAAGCCGTCCAAAGGAACACGTTCACCAGGCTGCACAACAATTACAGAACCAACGGCAACTTCTTCAGGATCAACCTGTGTGAGCTGACCGTCCTTTTCGATATTTGCATAGTCAGGACGGATATCCATAAGGGCTGTAATGCTTTTACGGCTTTTTCCAACAGCAACAGACTGGAAGAACTCACCAATCTGATAGAAAAGCATTACCGCAACCGCTTCATTGAAATCAAAATCGGTACTTCCAAGTGCTACGGTATTGTAAACGGTTACACCAATGGCACCAAGAGTTGCAACGGCCATAAGAAAGTTCTCATCAAAAACCTGCCCTTTTATAATTCCCTTGAACGCTTTTTTCAGAATGTCATACCCGATTACAAGATAAGCAGCGGCATAAAATGAAATAAGAGTGATTTTATACCAGAGCTGACTCTTGAGTCCCCCGCTTGCAAATACCTTATTTATTATATTCAGAACAATAAAAAGTACGGATGCAATAATTATCCGCTTAAGCATCTTCTTCTGCTTTTTAGTCATATCAGCACTCCATTTGATGCATTATTATTCATAATTCATAATTCATTATTCATTGTGAATTGTGAATTATTTTTTTGTCTTAATATTCGATTTCGAAATCGTCTTCTACTTTTTTTCCGGCTTTCTCCACAGCTTTCATGATTTTCTTTTCATCGGCATCATCTGCCATTTCAACAGTCATTTTCTGAGTCATGAAGTTTACAGTAAGAGAAGTTACACCTTCCACTTTTTTTGCTGCATCTTCAACTTTCTGAGCACAAGCTGCACAGTCTACTTCGATTTTGTATGTCTTTTTCATCTTTTACCTCCAACGATTAAACGATTGTTTAATCATACAATTAAATATATGTTTAATCGTTTGATTTGTCAAGGATTTTAGAGTATTATTTAGACATGTCAGTAGATGCCCCAAAATATCATGCAGATCATATTAAGTCTCTTATTCATGAGAAAACCCTGCCCCATAACCATGGTGAACAGGAAATAGTTCCTTTTATAAAGGAGACACTTTCTAAAACAGAAGATTTCCAGATACTGGCAGAAATGTTCAAGTTGCTTGATGATTTTTCCCGTTTAAGAATTTTCTGGCTTCTATGCCATTGCGAAGAATGCGTCGCAAACATTTCTGCAATTGTTGATATGTCCAGCCCTGCGGTCAGCCATCATCTGAAGCTTCTCAAAACCGCCGGCCTTATAGAAAGCCGTAGAGATGGAAAAGAAGTTTATTATAAAACCCCCGACACCCCTATTTGCCGCCTTCTTCACCACGGAATTGAAGAAATGATGGAAATTAAGTGCAAAAATAAGGATTAAATCAAAAAAAAAGAGTAAAAATTAAGAAATATTTAATAACTTTAGTATTATTAAAGTAGTCATATTCTTGTAAATGCTATATAATGGAAACATAGTATTAAAATGCTAATAATAAAATCTAAATAGAGGTATAAAAATGGGAAACAACTATTTCAACGCTATCCCTTGGCGTGTTGCTAAGCTGCAGCTTGGACACTGCCGCTCAATGGCTAAAGAAGAGTTTGCTGATGGAGTAAACG
>JAKSSA010000076.1 GCA_024403335.1 Lachnospiraceae bacterium | reverse complement strand
ATTTAATATACATTTTGCCACATAACAAGTACAGCATCTTCAATATCAAAATAATCATTCATATCACTACTTAATCCAGAAGCTTTCCAAGCTTGGTCAAATGTTATTTCTTCAATATTGCTTAAATAAACAAATGTCGTATCACAAGTGGCATTATTCATTCTACCAGTAATCTCTAATTTGTATTTGTATGTATTACCTTCACATTCCCAAGTACCATCGGAATTTTGAGTATAATCTTTAAACTTGTCCTTATCGTCCGGATTGACTGCTTCACAATCAGTAGAACTACTTCCAACAACTACTTGTGCTTCATTAGCCGCATTCTTTTGCCTATAACCTTCAGATGATCTATACACTGCAAGTGCTATAATTCCAGCTATGAAAAGAACAATTATTATACTTATGATTATTGTTATCTTTTTTTTCATAAAACTACCTCCGCATCAAATAGAATTTAGCTATCTTTGCTTTTCCAAAAAAAAGTGGATCAGTTCTGTGGAATCCCATCGGGATACTCTATTACATCTATCAGCTTTGCATTGAAAACACCGTTATCTTTCACAATTTGAAGTACATACTGTACCCCTGATCCATCCGTTTTTGTAAAACCAAGCGTAACACTAATCCATGTGCCGTCTACATTTACTTCTTCATCCGGTACAAAATAGAAATAAGCCTTTCCTTTTTCCTCAGTATATCTGTTAATGACCTCTTCGATTTCTGTGCTTCTCGATCCTTCGATGAGCACAAAAGGATTCATTTGGCTTTCTTCATTCTTGTCCTCCAGATCAACAGAAAAAAGGAAGCCGCCCTTTCCAGTGGATAATTCAACCTGTGTCATCGGAGCCCCTTGATCGATTTCTATCGGAGTACCTATCAGTTCGCCATCATTACTCATCGCATACGCAGTAATAACAAAAGGCGAAACAGACTTCTCCCCAGGCAAAGAAGAAATTGTCCACGCTACAAGCAGGCATAAGCATGCAGCAACAGCAACCCATCTTTTCCATCGAAATACCTTTACAGGTTTATAATTGTCTGCCTCTTCCAAAAACTCCGGACGAACTTTGGAAATCCCATTATACATATCTTCTGTTTTCATAATGATACCCCTTTTAATATTAAAAATGATTTTAGATTGTTTCGCATTTTCAGCATTCTCTGTGCCATTTGGTTTTCAGTACAGGCTTGAAGCTTCGCAAGGTCTTTTACCGTTTCACCGTAATAATATCTTTTGATGAACAAGACCCTATCTACACGAGATAAGGAACCAAGCCAGCCATTAATCAAATCGGACAGTTCCTGCTGATCCAGTTTCTTCTGAACATCGAATTCGGATGGAATGCATTCTTCAAGTTCTGCAAGCATAATTTCCATACCGCTGTATCGTTTCATTGCATGGTTCGCACGATAGCGGCTCAAGGAAATATCTCTTACAATTTTCCCAAGGAATGCTTTTAGGGACTTAGGGATGATTGGTGGAATTTTATTCCAAGCGGAAACCCAGGTATCGTTGACGCATTCTTCTGCATCTTCATGAATAGAAAGAATGTTATTTGCGATTGTATAGCAATAAGAACCATACTTAGTTTGTGTTTCTTTTACTGCCATTTCATCTCGCTGCAAATACAAATCAACGATATTCTTATCATCCATTTCCATCCTCCTTTCCTCGTTCTTAAAGGCCTTTCACTTATATAGCCGCAAAACAAAATAAAATATTGGGGTATTTAATAATATTTTTTCATCAAAGTTTTTTCATCAGTTTCAAAACAGCAGTACGGTTAAAGACTGCCGTACGATAATAA
>JAKSSA010000075.1 GCA_024403335.1 Lachnospiraceae bacterium | reverse complement strand
ATGAAAGTTGTATTCTACGCTGATTTATGCTAATATCCGGTACATAAATGTGCAACAGGGGGGCTTTCGTAATGAAAGGTACAAACGATAAGAAAAACAAGAAAACAACAAAGATTGGGGCACTACTAAATAAACGCAAAAATGCGGTTGGAAAGTACAATCCTCTTTTTTCCATGAGGGCAAAGGTTATTGCACTGATTTTTGTGGGAATGGTTGCAGCTGTTGCAATCACATCAAAGGTTATCGTTGATTACTCAAAAACTTTGGTGGTAGATTCTGCATATGGAAAAATGCTTAATATTGTTACCTCGTATGGAACACTTGTTGATAAGTCTGAGGATGGAAAGGCTTTAAAAACCGAAGAATATGAGGAATTGCTTGCAGAAGTAACACTTGACGATATTAGTTCCGCAAAGTGTTTTTTGGTGTCAAAGAGTGGAATTATAGCATATCACCATGATGCTGATATGGTAGGTAAACCTAACAAAAATAAAGTTATTACTCAGGTAGTTGCTGATATTAATAAGGGAAAAGTTCCTGATAATTTGTGCATTGAATATGATGACGAAAAAGGTGTCAAGAAATATGCCAGCTTTTTCATCACATCTGCAAAATCGATTATTGTTATGGAGGCCGATGCTGCTGAGCTTACAAAGCCTATTAACACTATTGTAAGAAGAGCTGTTGTTTATGCCAGCTTTGTCATTGTCATAGCTATGATTATTGCATTTATTCTTGCATCAAGCATGACAAGACCGTTAAAGGAAGTAACAAATATCATTAACGATACAGCAAAGCTTAAGCTTGTTGCACCTAAGAATTTGAATACTTTATGTAAAAGACCTGATGAAACAGGAGAAATTAGTAGAGCTGTTAAGCTGATGACTGATAGTCTTAAGGATGTCGTATCAAAAATCGATATGGCAAATAAGAGTATCGAAGGCGATATGAAAAAGCTTGAGGCTTCAAGTAACCAGGTTAACGAATTCTGTACAGTTAACTCTTCAACCGCAGAAGATTTGGCAGCAAGCACACGTGAGATGGCTGATAGAATTCAGACTATAACTGACAGTATTGACAGTATGCGTGCTAAGTCAGAAGAAATTGGAAATGTAACTGATGAAAGCAGCGAGATGTCTAATGAAGTTGCAGGTAGAGCCCAGAATATGCAGGCTACAACAAGAATGGCAATTTCCAAGACAAGATCTATGTACCAGCAGCTTAAAGAAAAGACGGATGCAGCTGTTGATGGACTTAAAGCAGTTTCAAAGATTAACGAACTGACAGAAGCTATAAGTGATATTTCAGATCAGACATCATTGCTTTCTCTTAATGCCAGCATAGAAGCAGCTCGTGCAGGTGATGCCGGAAGAGGTTTTGCTGTAGTTGCACAGGAAATTAGTAAGCTGGCTGATAAGTCACTTGAAAATGTACAAAACATCGATCTGGTTATTGATGAGATAAATTTGGCTGTTCAGAATATTTCGAAAGCTATGGAAGATACATCTGTTTTCCTTGAGGAGAACGTACTTGCAGACTATGATGGCTTTAATGAAATTGGAAGTCAGTATCTTGCGGATGCAGATGCATTCAAAAATGCAATGTCAAAGATATCAAATGAAATTGTCGATCTTAATGATGCTATTTCAAAGATTATTACTAATCTTGATGATGTTCAGGTTACAGTATCAGATACCTCAGATGGTGTAAGCAATATTGCGGAAAAGACATCAGATGTTGTTCAGGTTACAACTGATAACTATGAATTGACAAATAATACAGCTCTTAGTGTTGATGACTTGAAACTTATTGTTGATAGATTCGAACTGTAGGAGCCAATACATAAAGAAAAAATCATAAAAAATAAGACAGAGGGACTCTCCTTGTGACAAAAGAACCGTCCCCAAGGAAAACTAGTAATTGAAAATAGTGATAGCAGATGATGAAATGACTTCAATTTAAAGTGCACTTTAAATTGAAGTCATTTTTTGCGTATAAGGTGGGAGTAAGGAATATATAGGTCGTGAATTAGAACGTAAATTTATGAAAATGAATAAAGTATTTAGGGCATTGTGAGAAATCACAGGCCCTCTTTTTTTGTTTGTTAGATCCATTTGGATTGTTTATTAAGACA
>JAKSSA010000074.1 GCA_024403335.1 Lachnospiraceae bacterium | reverse complement strand
CAAGCCCCAGGGCAAGAGCCTGTTCCATCTGAGATGGATTATTACATCCGGGAGCAACCGGTATATTTATATCAAGACAATGTTTAACCACATCTGCATTAAATCCCGGACTAACAATGAACTTAGCCCCTGCAGCAACCGCTCTGTCAACCTGTTCAGGCGTAAGTACTGTTCCTGCTCCCACAAGCATGTCGGGATATTCCTGGCTCATAACTTTTATTGACTCTTCAGCAGCATCTGTTCTAAAGGTCACCTCAGCCACCGGAAGTCCACCATCAATCAAAGCCTTGGCAACAGGCTTAGCATCCTTCACATCATCAATAACTACTACCGGAACGATTCCAATTTTTTGAATTTTAGTTAAAATATCATTCATAAATTAAACTCTCCCACTTATACGTATTTTCAAATTAATATTTTATTACTTACTCTTTAATAATCTACTCATCTATTGTTGGACAAATATACAATTTATCACAATAAATAGGCATTTTAGACCTTATCAAGGTCAAAGCCAAAATACTCAACCGCATTATTATATGCAATTCCTCTTGTTATCTTCTTCAAATAATCCTCATCATTTGGATACTCACCTTTTTCAACATAATCACCTATCAGATCACACAATATTCGTCTGAAGTAATCATGTCTTGTATAAGATAAAAATGATCTCGAATCAGTAAGCATACCGACAAAGTTTCCAAGCATGCTTGTTGCGGCTAAAGATTTAAGCTGTTCCTTAATTCCTTCATAATGATCATTAAACCACCAGGCGCTTCCCTGCTGAATTCTGCTTCTTATATTTCCACCCTGGAAACATCCGATAATAGTACCAATAGCTGCATTTTCAACAGGATTAAGTGAGTAAACAATTGTCTTTGGAATGGCATTGTTCTTAGCCATTGCATTAAGAAACTGCGGAAGATGCTTTGATGGTGTACCTGCACTGATTGCATCAAATCCGGTATCCGGACCAGTAAGTTCAAACATATACGTATTATTGTTTCTCGTACATCCATAATGTAACTGCATAACCCAGTTACGCTTATAATATTCTTCTGACAGGAAAAGTAAAACTCCTGTTGCATACTGAAGAACTTCCTTTTCTGTAAGCGACTGATTTGAAAGCGCTTTCTTTAAGATGACATCAATGTCATTATCTGTTGCAGGTTCATACATTACATATTCAAGTCCATGGTCGGATACTGAAGCTCCGTTTTCACTAAAATAATCAAGTCTTTTAATAAGTGCAGACTTTAATGTTTCATAGTCTGTAATCTCTACCCCTGACACTTCAGAAAGCTTAGCAATATAATCCTTAAAATCCTTCTTTTCAATGGCAACAGCCTTGTCCGGTCTCCAGGCAGGAAGTACCTGAACATCGAAACCGGCATCTGCCTTAATCTTCTGATGCCACTCAAGAGAATCTATCGGATCATCTGTTGTACAGATAAGCTTAACATTAGACTTCTTTATCAAATTTCTTACTGAAAACTCCGGAGTATTTAACTTCGCATTAACAAAATCCCATACTTCTTTTGCTGTTTCAGGCTTTAGTGTTCCTTCATATCCAAAATAATACTTCAATTCATAATGTGACCAGTGATATAAAGGATTACCAATTAACATAGGCATACATTCTGCCCATTTTTCAAACTTTTCGTAATCTGTAGCATCACCTGTTATATACTTTTCCTCTATTCCAAAGGTTCTCATCTGACGCCACTTATAGTGATCTCCGCCAAGCCAAACCTCTGTAATATTCTTAAACTGAATATCCTCATATATTTCTCTTGGATTGATATGACAATGGTAATCAATTACAGGAATCTTTTTCATTGTCGCATCTTCATCAAACAACTTTTGAGCCGTAGCTGAATTCAATAAAAAATCTTTATCCAAAAAAGTTTTCATCACTTTTCCATCCTTTAAAATTTATAAAAAAATGTATTAAAACCACCTTACTAAATTTAGCATTTTGCAAGATTTAACGCAAGATTACTTACCTGATAAGTTCAAGTTTCTCGCTCCTTTTAAGCTTCTTTATCTGTATCTCTCGCCTAAGCGCCTCGCTCTTTGTTTTGAAGCATTCAGAATAGGCTATTCTGACCGGTTTATGTGCCCTTGTATATTTGGCCCCTGTTCCATTAAGATGCTTCTCATATCGCTTTTCAATATCATTCGTACTTCCTGTATATAATGATCCGTCCTCGCA
>JAKSSA010000073.1 GCA_024403335.1 Lachnospiraceae bacterium | reverse complement strand
TTTAAGTCGCAAGACGAAAAAGATGAGGATAAAAATATCCTGTGCATAAGGCAGCATTATTATCGAGTGGAACATCACCATCCTCCAGGAATACTTTTAAGTATTTTTCCTGGTTAAGCGCATATGTAAAGGCCTCTCGAAGTTTACCAGAAGCAGGCACCTCACATTCATGAACCTTAAGGTACGCAAACAAAGCGTCAACCAATGGTTTGATAACCACTTGACGTTCATTAAGGCGTTCCTCACTTGAAAGTTCTTTTAACTTTCCTTCTTCACGGTATATAGCCTGGATTTGTTTCATAACAAGGTGAGCAAGTGATTTATTTCTTACTTCCTTAGGTAACACTTCCTTGGCTTCATTAAACCTGCGCCTCATATGTACCCAGCACCCAGACATTCGCACCTCTTCGAGTTTGTTTTCGATGGAGTGATATACCTGATATCCATCTGTTAAACAAATTCCTTTATAATCCTTAAGGAATTGTAACGGATGTGAAGAATTGCGGGTCTTTTGAAATTCGTATAAGACAATCTGTTTGTCTGTATACATATGACCTGATCTGTATACCCACATATAACTTTTGCTTCCAGCAGGTCGTCCATCACGGTTTACAAGTACCGGTGTTTCATCTGCTTGTATTACATGATAATTATAAAGCTGTTTGTGAAGATAATCATACATAACACCTAAGTATTCTTCACCAAGCCTTATCATCCAGTTAGCCATGTTCTTTCTGTTTATAGCAAGACCATAGCGCTCGAATTCTCTTTCGAGTCTGGCTAGTGGAACAGCATTAACATACTTAGCATTCATTATTGCTGCACCAATAGAAGGTGATACGAGACTGCCTCTAAGAAGTCCTCTTGGGTGAGGAGCTCTTACCATATGTTCATCAGACTTACTTGAATATATGCCTATATGATGCTCTTCGATTTCAACCTTTGCAGGGATGAATCTATATTGTTTAGCTATTTCATCTGGTAATTGTTTCCAGTTGTTTTCGCCAAACTCTTTAATCAAATCATCTTCTGAAAGATAATGACTTATTACATTAACAGGAAGATCCTTTATATCATCTTCCTTTTTGCCCTTTGGCTTAGGCTTACGAGCCGGCTTTGCTTCAAGAGTTTCTGGCTCGGGTTCATCAAAATCACACAAAGCTTCAGCTTCATTAAAAAAGATGAACTCGCCATCAACTACTATAAATGACATCTGATTAGGATCATTCATCTTTTCGGAAGAGCGACCAAAACGATTTTTATTAGATAAAACAAGCTGTTCCATTATAAGCTGCATCTTGTCATTAAGGTCATGAACCTCTTTTGTGAGATTTTCTGACTGTTCCTGCAGATTTAAGAACATCTGAATGATGATAGCTTTATCAATACTATTTAATTGTTCTTCTGTATATTTTATAGCCATAATTAAGTTCCTTTTCTTTACTTAATTATAGCAAAAGTACTGTATTTATGCGAATTTCAGACATTTATTGTTTCGTCATTTTGCCTATACTTTATGTCTGAGAATTCACTAATATATATGCTTTAAATTTAAAGCTTCAAGAAAGACCAATGCTTTAAAATCCAGCTATGCATTGACCTATAACAGTGTATGTATGCGCCTTGAATCATAATTATCAAGTGGTTTCAATTGAGCGAAAAAGCTTTTTAAATTTCTACTTATTGCACAATAATTACATGGCTTTAGGCGGATTATCAATTACGGTTATTGGCTTCCTGGCAACAACTTTAAATCCTTGCATTAAAAGTTGATACTGCTCTGGAGTAATAAGTTTTGCTTCTTGTTCTGAACGTGGCCAATCAAATGCACCACTATGAAGCCTTTTATAAACTAAGGCAAAACCATCGCCTTCCCAAATGAGAGCTTTAATACGGTCATTTCTTCTTCCACAAAAAAGAAAAATGGTATTAACATCATATGGATCAAGTTCAAACCTGTATTTAACAATAGCAGCAAGGCCATCTATACCCTTGCGTAAATCTGTAACACCTGTGCAGATATAGATTTTATTAAAACCTGTTGCATCATTAAACATTTTTGATTACCCCCATCAACTGACTCAGTAATGCAGGGGTTATATCAGAATAAATATCAACACAAATGCTATTAGTTTTAATCGAAGCAACAACTTTATTTTCACTAGGTAATTGTTGAACAGACAAAGGATTGTCGGATTTAACAGCAGGGACATTAACATTATCCGAAATAACTGACGGAACCTCAATAAATGCTGGTGCAACTACAGAAGCACAGTCATCACTGATTTTTCGCTTCCAATAATAATACTGATCTTTAGATATATTGTTTTCCTTAAGCCAGTCTTTAAGAAGCATAGGACTCTCCTTGCTTTCCTTAATAATAGCAATCCAGCGCTCCTTTTTAAGCTGACTTTTAAGTTTTACTGAGTTCATGTGATACCTCCTTGAATTCGTGTAGCACAAATTTAACGATTCGTGTACAACTTATAGATATCGATAGAATCTCAGAAAATCGGATTCATTTTAAGGTACGGACTATGGAGCATTTAC
>JAKSSA010000072.1 GCA_024403335.1 Lachnospiraceae bacterium | reverse complement strand
CCTCAACTTTCTAAAAATAAGGAAACAGAAGTTGCGGCAGCAGATAATAAAGCTTCTGAAGCTAAATCTGAGGAAACAAAAGCAAAAGATGTAGCTAGTAAGGCTGATGCTGCTAAGCAAGAAAACCAGCAGAGTGCATCTCAGCCTGATTCGGGAGTTCCTGCACATGGCATTTTAGAAGTAATGTCAGAAGGATACGGTTTTATTAGATGTTTATGTAGCACCAGGTATTATTCGTAAATATGGATTAAGAACCGGTGATATTATTGACGGAAGTACAAGAGCCAAAACACAGAATGAAAAATTCTCAGCTCTTTCTTTATTAAAAGCAGTTAATGGTTTTTCACCGGAAATTATTTCAAAGCGTGTAAGTTTTGAAAATATGACTCCTATATTCCCGGATAATCGTATAAAACTTGAAACTCCAGGGGCTTCAGTGGCCATGCGTGTAATGGATTTACTTAGTCCGGTAGGTAAGGGTCAAAGAGGAATGATTGTATCTCCTCCTAAAGCAGGTAAAACAACCTTATTAAAAGAAGTTGCCAAGTCAGTTAAAAGAAATAATCCTGAAATACATATGATTATTCTTCTTATTGATGAACGTCCCGAAGAAGTAACGGACATTAAAGAAGCAATTGAAGGACCTAACGTTGAGGTTATTTACTCAACATTTGATGAACTTCCAGAACATCATAAGCGTGTATCCGAAATGGTTATTGAACGTGCAAAACGTCTTGTTGAACATCATAAGGATGTTATGATTTTACTTGATTCAATTACAAGACTTACCCGTGCCTATAACTTAACAGTACAGCCAAGTGGTCGTACTTTATCAGGTGGTCTTGATCCTGCAGCTCTTCACATGCCAAAGAAGTTTTTTGGTGCAGCAAGAAATATGCGCGAAGGTGGAAGCTTAACAATTCTTGCAACTGCATTAGTTGAAACAGGAAGTAAACTTGATGACGTTGTTTACGAAGAATTTAAGGGAACTGGTAACATGGAAATGGTACTTGATAGGAAACTTTCTGAAAAACGTATTTTCCCTGCTATCGATATTGCCAAGTCAGGAACGAGAAGAGAAGATCTTCTTCTATCTAAAGAAGAAATTGATGCTGTTAATACTTTACGAAAGGGAATTAATGGTCTTAAACCTGATGAAAGCGTTGACAGAATATTGGATATGTTCTCAAAAACCCGTGGAAACAATGATTTTATCCATATGGTAAATAAGATTCAGTTATTTTAAAAAATGACTTGCCTTTAAGTTTTTACTGTGCTACAATATGAACGCTGTTCGAAGGGACAGTAGCGGATGAGAACAAAACAACAATGAGGAGCAGTTGCTCCCGTATCAATAGATACGCAATCATATATTTGTACGAGGTGAAAGTATGAGAGAAGGAATTCATCCTGATTACTATCAGGCAACAGTAACCTGCAACTGCGGAAACACATTCGTTGTAGGATCAACAAAGAAAGAAATTCACGTAGAAGTTTGTTCAAAGTGTCATTCATTCTACACAGGTCAGACAAAGTCAGTTAGAACTGATGGACGTATTGAAAAGTTCAACAAGAAATACGGCGTTGTTAACAAATAAGAATTCTTTGATAAGGTTGGGATTTAGGTCTCAACCTTATGTTTTATCCGGAAATATTATTCTGGCGTTTCTTTGATGGAGTACGAGAATGGCAAACAAAGGTAAAAAGCGTAGAGCATGCTTCTCAGGAATAGGCGGTCAGGCAGTTCTTGAAGGCATTATGATGAAAAATAAAGATAAATATGCCGTGGCAGTAAGAAAGCCAAATGGAGAAATCGAAGTTGATATTGATGAATTCCAGGGCATTGCAAAGGGGAGCATTTTTAAACAACTTCCTTTCTTTCGCGGGGTATTTAATTTCATAGATTCCTTAACACTTGGAATGAAAAGTATTAATTATTCAGCTTCTTTTTACGAAGAAGAAGCCGATAAGGAGACTCGTGTTGACAAAGCTTTAAATAAGATTTTTAAGGATAAGGCTGAAAGAGTACTTACAGGTTTTGTAACATTTATATCTGTTTGTCTTGCGATTGCAATGTTCATCCTTCTTCCATATTATTTAACTGCTTATTTTACAAAGGATTTTAGAAACGAGACATACGTTGCGCTTATTGAAGGCCTTATTCGTGTGGCTGTTTTTATTCTTTACGTAGTAGGAATATCCTTTAATAAGGATATTAAACGTGTATATAAATACCACGGAGCAGAGCATAAATGCATTAACTGTATTGAGCATGGCCATGAACTTACTGTCGAAAATGTATTAAGAAGTTCAAGACTTCATAAGCGTTGCGGTACAAGCTTTATGCTTCTTGTAGTATTGATTAGTATTATTTTATTCTTCTTTATTCGAGTTGAATCTCCAATTGAACGAGTAGTAATACGACTTTTGCTTATTCCTGTCATAGCTGGAATTGCATACGAATTTATTCGCCTTGCAGGAAGAAGTAACAATGTATTTGTGAAGATTATTTCTGCATCGGGTATGCTTTTACAGAAGATAACAACAAAAGAGCCAGACAGTCAGATGGTTGAGGTTGCAATTGCTGCAGTAGAAGCGGTTTTTGACTGGAAAGATTTTCTTACAGAAAAGTTCCCAGGTAAAGTTTCTGATGACATAAAGACAGATGAAGATAGTGAAAACAATACTGAAGCTAATGTAACAGGCGACAGTGAAGAGACTGAAGTATAGAATTAATCACGAAAGTTTAAGATTATAATAGATGACTTATAGAGAATTATATGAATTC
>JAKSSA010000071.1 GCA_024403335.1 Lachnospiraceae bacterium | reverse complement strand
CTTAAGAAAAGGCATGATTTTATATGTGGAAGAAGTGCTTATTTGTATCATGGTGGGTTAGAGGCTGTAATAAAACAGCTTAAGTATCATGACAAAAAATATTATTCCCGCTTTTTGGCGAAAATCACTTATGATGAATTAAAAGATTATATAGAAATTGTAAATCCGGATTTTTTAGTGCCGGTACCTGTTCACTTTTTGAGGAAATTTAAGCGCGGATATAATCAGGCCTATGAAATATCTGCTGAACTATCTCATTTATCTGGAATTAAAACTTTAAAACTTCTAAAACGAATCCGTTATACAAAGCCACAAAATAAATTAAAACAAAAGCAACGTTTATCAAATCTTAAATCATCTATTTCCGTTGATGATCGATGTTTTGACACTTATCAAAGCATACATGAAAAACAAGAATTAGAAGTTATAAAAAAACAAAAATTAAAAGTCATGATAGTTGATGATATATATACAACAGGTACGACAATGGATGCTTGTGCAAATGCATTCAAGGAATTCGGGATAGAAGACGTTTACTTTATTACTGTGGCTACGGGAAATTAAAAAAAGAGCCTCATTTCTTAAATGAAATGAGGCAACTTTTATTATTTTTTATTATTTTTGGGATTTTATTTTAATTAATTATTCCCTGCTTAAGTCTTCAACAAGCTGTGCGATAGTCTGCTCAACTTCAATTGCATTTTCAGTTGTGGTTTCATACTTAAGAAGCATATTCTCAGAGGTTTCTTCTGAATTTCTGATACTATTTGAAAGCTCATCCATTATTTCTTCAACAAGCTTCATATTCTCAACAAGCTGGAGGTTTGAATTTGCAACTTCTGCCATTGCCTGATCAATGGTCTTGATACCACTGTTAATTCTTCCTGTTTGTGATGCAATATCAATAACCTTGCTGTCGGCGATATCGAGTTTTTCAATAGTGGTAGAAATATTAACAAGCATATCAGAAATTGAAGTAGTCATCTTCTGTGAAGTTTCTTCAAGCTGTGTGAGTGCATTCATGATTCTTTCAGAAGAATTCTTTGTTCCCATACTAAGCTGTCTGATTTGTTCTGCAACTACTGAGAAGCTCTTGCCTGCATCGCCTGCTCTTGCTGCCTCGATGGAAGCGTTTAAAGCAAGTAAGTTGGTTTTATTTGTTATACCTGCAATAGTTCCGGTTTCTGTTTTAACATGATTAAATACTTCATTAAATTCTTCAAGTACAAGATTGATGCTCTTTGAAAGACTCTGCATATCCTTTGCAATTGAAACTGTTTCGTTGAGAGCCTCTTCACTTGATTTAGCACTTGAAGCTGATGCATTAATCATTGAAACCATTTCTTCAACTAAAGCAGAAACATTCTGAACCTGAGAATTGATATTGTTTGTGAGGTCGATTGATGAATCTGTATTTTTGTTAAGTGTATCGCTGTTGTTTGCCATGATGCTCATTGCATTTACAACATCTTCAGCACCCTGTCTGTTTTCATCAAGGAGACTTCTAACATTCTGCATACCATCAGCAACTGAACTACTGGCAACTTTTACAGCATTTACAGTATTTTCTACTCTGCTTAAGTTTGCCTTGATGTTTTCAAGCATTCCGTTTTCACTCTTTGTCATGTGATCAATTGAAATGATAAAGCCCATGTAGCAAAGTACGATACAAGCAATCTGAATTTCGAAAGCGGTAATACTTTCAGCATCGTTAAGTCCATGTGAAATGTTGTTGATAATGGAAGCAATCTGGATAATAGCAACCGGTCCTGCAGAAATGTACATAAGTCTTTTATCTTTGTAAAGAATAAGAACTGATGCAACAGGAAGTATGTAAACGAATGTTACAAGCGATGTAGTTGTCAACATTGCGAATCCATAGGTGAGCGTGTAGCCACTGACAATCAGATATTTGATTATCTGGCTGTCAAGACCTCTTCGTTTTCTGATAAAGAAGGCAATGGCAACAGGAATCCAGGTCATGAAGAAGAAAGCAAGGTAGTATCCCCAATCTCTGTTTCCTTTGACTACTTCGATGATATATGCTAATGAAAGAACTGAACATATTGTAACCCACATTAACATTGCTTTCTTGTTGGCACTTTTTCGTGATAAAATTTCGAAATTCATAAAACCTCCTGCGTAAAATTCATAAAATGTGAAATTTATCCATTGTTTTATACTATAACCCAACTTATTTACATTATGCAATTTTTTTTGCCTTTTTGCAAGGACTTTCTTTACTGCTGTATGAGTGAAATACTGTTGCAAGATTGCCAATTTTGTGGTATCATAATAACACTGTTTATTTAATTATTCAGTTATGGAGGTCGTATGGAAGTTAGAAATTGCAAGGGTTGTGGCAAGATTTTTAATCAGATAGGGACTACGCCACTTTGTCCTGATTGTATTAAGGCCTTGGATCTTAAATTTGACGAAGTTAAGGCTTATGTTTATGATCATCCGAATTGCACTATAAATCAGGTTGCAGAGGAAATGGATGTATCAACTGTTCAGATAAAAAAATGGATTAGAGAAGAAAGACTTGCATTTTCTGATTCTTCAATGGTTGGTATCGCATGCGAAGGTTGTGGAAAACAAATTAAAACCGGACGTTTTTGTGAAGTCTGCAAGCAGAATATTGCAAAAGGTTTTAATAATTTGATGCCTAAAAAGCAGGAACCCGAAATCGTCAAGAAAAAAGACGATGCCGGAAAGATGCGTTTCCTTGGATAGTTATTGAATTTATGATTATGAGTTAGAAGCGATTCTAGCTCATTTTAATATTGAAGTTAATTAAAACATTTTATTAATAAAAATGATAATAATGCAATAATAATGTCATAATAGTGAT
>JAKSSA010000070.1 GCA_024403335.1 Lachnospiraceae bacterium | reverse complement strand
GACTGCTGGTTTGACTCAGGTGCAATGCCTTTTGCTCAGCATCATTATCCTTTTGAAAATCAGGAGCTTTTCAAGGAACAGTTCCCTGCTAAATTTATTTCAGAAGCAGTTGACCAGACCAGAGGCTGGTTCCATTCTTTGATGGCAGAATCTACCTTGCTTTTTAATGTTGCTCCTTATGAAAATGTAATCGTTTTAGGTCATGTTCAGGATGAAAACGGACAGAAGATGAGTAAGTCAAAGGGAAATGCAGTTGATCCTTTCGATGCACTTGAAAAATTCGGTGCAGATGCAATCAGATGGTATTTCTACACAGCTTCAGAACCCTGGATTCCTAAGAGATTCTCAGAGAAGAATGTAATTGAAGGACAGAGAAAGTTCCTTGGAACTTTATGGAACACATATGCCTTCTTCGTTCTGTATGCAAATATCGATAATTTTGATGCGACAAAGTATGCACTTGAATATGATAAGTTAAGTGTAATGGATAAGTGGCTTCTTTCAAAGCTTAATTCTACTATTAAGGAAGTTGATACAAGATTGTCAGATTATCAGATTCCTGAAGCTGCACGTGCGCTTGAAATTTTCGTTGATGAGCTTTCTAACTGGTATGTTCGTCGCGGCAGAGAACGTTTCTGGGCAAAGGGAATGGAACAGGACAAGATTAATGCATATATGACTTTGTATACTGCATTGGTTGAAATTTGCAAGACCGCTGCGCCCATGATTCCTTTCATGGCAGAAGAAATTTATCTTAATCTGGTTCGTGAGATTGATAAGACAGCACCTGAAAGTATCCATCTTTGTGACTTCCCTACAGTTAAGGAAGAATGGATTTTGAAGGACTTAGAGGATCAGATGGAAGAAGTTCTTGAAATCGTTGTTCTTGGTCGTGCAGGCAGAAATGCAGCAAATATCAAGCAGCGTCAGCCTATTGCAACAATGTATGTTAAGGCTGAAAAGGAATTACCTGAATTCTGCAAGGAAATCGTTGAAGATGAGTTGAATGTAAAGAGTGTTTTATTTACAAATGATGTTCGCTCATTTACAGCATATTCCTTCAAGCCTCAGCTTAAGACTTTAGGAAGAAGATTTGGTGCTAAGATTAACAAGGTTAAGGAAATTTTGGCTTCATTGGATGCAAACCAGGCACTTGACAGCCTTGATGCAACTCAGACTGTAACAATTAATGTTGATGGTGTAGATGAAGTGCTTGCAGCAGATGATCTTCTTATTGAAACAAGTGAGAAGGCTGGCTTTGTAACAAGCTCAGACAGAGGAGTTACCGTTGTTTTGGATACAAATTTAACAGAGGAACTTGTTGCAGAGGGCTATGTTCGTGAAGCAATTTCAAAGATTCAAACCATGCGTAAGAAATCAGGCTTCGAGGTTATGGACCACATCAATGTATATTTCAACTGCAGTGATGAAATGAAGGCTACATTGTCTGCAAATGTTGCAGAAATCAAGAAGGTTTGTCTTGCTGAAGAGATTTCATTCGATTCAATGACAGCAGAAGGCGAGACCTGGGACTTGAACGGTGTTGAGGTTGTTATCGGCGTAGAAAAAAGATAGCTTTTAACTTGGTTATGCAAACAGTTCATTATCAGTTGACTTTGAAGAATTATCAGTTGGCTTTGAAGAATTGTTAGTTGGTTTTAAGAATTATTATCAGTTGGTTTTGGAAAATTAAGGAAAATAAAAAATTATGAGGTCAGGATTTAAGCGATTGTTCTTATACATCATATTCCTTTTGTTTACCGGTCTGGTTATTGACGGTGGATTTATTTTGGTGGAAAAATATCAGGAATATAAGCACGATCGTGTATATGTTGTTCATGATGAAATTGAGACAATGTATCAGCTTGCAGTTATTGAAAAGGCAAATCAGGCTGCAGGCTTGCCATTGCCTGATACTTTTTCAAAACAGCAAAGACAGTTTAAAAAGCTTGTTAAGGAGGCAACAGACAATTATCTGATTTTGGACAAGATAAGTGTTGAAGAAATCAGTAAGCTTATAGTTGCTGGTGAATTCTACGAGCTTGGATATGCTCTTAATGATGTGCTGCTTACAGAACTTGATAATCACTTAAGTGGTCGCTACAGCTTTTTCCATGAATATGTAAGTTTAGAGCGCTATACGGTTGAAAATCCGCCTACTTTTACAGAACTTGCAATAACTTGCGAAGCGATGACAATTCTTGCAGGATTAAAGGAGGAAAATCTTCCTTCAATGAATGCTTTAGTGGAAGAAAAGCTTGAAGAGTATGCTATGTCAAAAAAGGAATTAGCAGATAGTCTTTCGGAAGATGACAAGGAATTTGCTAATGCTTTGAGACTGTATACTGCAATGGCAAATTATCATGCAGCAGTAGATGTAAGAAACGGAAAAACAGGAAGCTTTATTTATGAAGGATTTACCAAGCAGGAGTTTGATAAGCTTTCTTCAAAGGAAGCATTTATACCTGATTCAGAAATTTCACTTAAGCTGCTTGCAGATTATGTTGTCTATGGCGGTGATGTAACCGGAAACAATTATTATAAGCAGAATATTAATACCTGGCTTGATGAAGTGTTTACGGAGATGAAGAAATAGAGAAAACCGGCAAAATAAGCGCGATAAGGTTTTCAACGCTGGAAGCGATATGCGAAGTTCTTAACTGTCAGCCCGGTGACATTTTGGAATATGATCCGAACGGCAAAAGAGAAGATGAATAGGCGGTTATATGAAGAGTATTAAAAGAAATGCATATGCTAAAATAAACCTTTCTTTGGATGTTTTGGGGAAAAGAACTGACGGATATCATGAAGTTGAAATGATAATGAATGAGGTTTCACTTTATGATGTTGTAACTTTGGAAATATATAATCGGACTGAATTGTTTGAAGCTGATGAAATCTGTGGTGCCAAAGAAAATAATAGCAATGATTTAAATGCAGGTTTGAATGAATTTACTGTGGGAAAGCATCATTATAAGCTTGGAGTTAATAAAAGTGGAATTCCTCTTGATGAAAGAAATTTGGTTATAAAAGCTGCAGAGAGATTTTTTGAGAGTTTTCATGTTGAAGATGCTTTCTTTGAAGAAAATATCATTTCCATTTATATAAATAAAAGAATTCCCATGGAGGCAGGGCTTGCCGGAGGAAGTACGGATGCGGCAGCAGTTTTGCATCTTTTAAATGAAATATTCAACGCAGGATTTTCCTTGGAAGAATTGCAGGAAATTGGCCTTAAGGTTGGTTCAGATGTCCCCTATTGTATTATGGGTGGCTTGGCATTGGCAAAGGGCAGGGGAGAAAAACTTGAAAAACTTGCGGTTTGCAGCAAAGAGTATTCTCTAAAAGGCAGCAAGGGACTTACATTAAATGTAGTTTTGGTTAAAACAAAGCAGGGTGCTTCTACTAAATTGATTTATGATGAGATAGACAATTCTTTAGACTTAAAGCATCCTGATACAAAAAGACTTGTTGAGCTATTAAAGTGTATGGAGGCAAATGCAAAAACCGATTTTAAGGGCGGATGTTACAATGAAAATAAGAGTGAATATTGTAATGAAAAGGAAATCGGTGGTAACAACAAAAGTGAATGTAAGATAGATAATAGTGAATATAGTGATGCTAAGAAGGAATGCGAAGCAGATAATATATTGAAGGAATTTTGCGAAAATCTTTCTAATATTTTTTATCCTGTGACAAGCTCTTTTATTCCTAAGTTATGCGATATACAAGCTGTGATGGCAGAATCAAAGGGATGTCTGGCTTCATTAATGACAGGAACAGGCCCCACAATGTTTTCTTTATTTGAAAAGGAAGAAGAGGCTTTCGCATGTGCCGAAAAGGTAAGGACTAAATTTAGAGAGTGCGAAGTTTTTTGCTGTAAGACACTATAGTATGAAGTTTATGTAAGATTTTGTGATTGAATTAATGCATTTGGACCGCAAAAGAGCAATTATTGACTACTTTGCGGTCTTTTTCTGCTTATTGAATCCATTGGCTATATTTGTTAAAATAATCTTATCAATGAAAGGAAAGTCGGGTTTTGCACCTGATATTTAAGAAAATGAAGAAATTAGTACCATTTTTACTTGTTTTGATGATGGCAGTTTTATTTGCCGGTTGTGGAAATGAAGAGAAGAAGGATATTGTACCATCAAACACACCTGAAATCTCAGGAAGCGAAACAAATGTGCCTGAAAATACAAGTACGCCTACTCCTACAATAGAGCCCACAGCGACTACTAAACCTACTGCGACTCCTAAGCCTACAGCTACTTCAACACCTACGCCTTTATCAATGCCTGATAAGACTTTAAAGGAAGTTTTTGCCGAGCATGGAATGAAAGTCGGCACCTGCATTGGCACTAATATGACCAATAATGCAAAATATGC
>JAKSSA010000007.1 GCA_024403335.1 Lachnospiraceae bacterium | reverse complement strand
TTCTTACACTAAGTCCACACCGATTTTCAGAGAAAGCACAAGATAAAGTTTTAAAAATGCAGTTAAGCGTTATTCGAGCAAAAAAAATGCACAAGGCCGAAGCCTTGTGCTTAATTTTTATGTTGATTTACATTTCCTTAATTGCTGCCTGTCCGGAAGTTCTACGAACTTCCGGTATCGTCCCAAGGTTCCGTCAGCTTCGCTGACACCTTAGGACAAAAGCCAAGGCCCAGGCAGCAATCAAGGGTAATCCTAAACACAAAAATAGCACAAGGCCGGAGCCTTGTGCATTATTTTTGTGTAAGGATTACATCTCCTTGATTGCTGCCTGGGCTGCTGCCAATCTCGCAATAGGAACGCGGAAAGGTGAGCATGAAACATAATCAAGACCAATCTTGTGACAGAATTCAACTGAAGAAGGGTCTCCACCATGTTCACCGCAGATACCTACGTGAAGCTTAGAATTAACGGGCTTGCCAAGCTTAAGTGACATTTCCATCAACTTACCAACACCGGTCTGATCAAGCTTTGCAAAAGGATCATTTTCAAAAATCTTTGTATCATAGTATGACTTAAGGAACTTACCTGCATCATCACGTGAGAAACCATAAGTCATCTGTGTAAGATCGTTTGTACCAAAGCAGAAGAAATCAGCTTCTGATGCAATTTCATCAGCAGTTAATGCTGCACGAGGAATTTCAATCATTGTACCAACCTGATATTCAATATCAGCGCCTGCTGCCTTGATTTCTGCATCAGCTGTTTCAACAACAATCTTCTTAACATACTTTAATTCCTTGGTGTCACAAACTAAAGGAATCATGATTTCAGGCATTACATTCCAGCCGGGATGCTTCTTTGAAACATTTATAGCTGCTCTGATAACTGCCTTGGTCTGCATCTTTGCAATTTCAGGATATGTAACTGCAAGACGGCATCCTCTGTGTCCCATCATAGGGTTAAATTCCTTCAAGCTTTCAATGAACAACTTAATATCAGTAACTGACTTGCCCTGAGCTTCTGCAAGCTTAGCAATATCAGCTTCTTCTGTAGGAACGAATTCATGAAGAGGGGGATCCAAGAAACGAATAGTAACCGGATGTCCTTCAAGTGCTTCATATAAAGCTTCGAAGTCTCCCTGCTGATAAGGTAAAATCTTCTCAAGAGCTGCTTCTCTTCCGGCAACTGTGTCTGAACAAATCATTTCGCGGAAAGCAGCAATTCTTTCTTCTTCAAAGAACATGTGCTCTGTACGGCAAAGACCGATACCTTCTGCACCAAGTTCTCTTGCTTTTCTTGCATCTCTTGGAGTATCAGCATTTGTACGAACCTGTAACTTTCTGAACTTGTCAGCCCAATCCATTACACGTCCGAATTCACCTGCGATTGTAGCATCAACAGTAGCAATGATACCATCATATACGCATCCTGTTGTACCATCAAGTGAAATATAATCGCCTTCTTTGAATACCTTACCATTCAAAGTAAATGTCTTATTCTTTTCATCCATCTGGATGTCGCCGCAACCTGAAACGCAGCATTCACCCATACCACGAGCAACTACTGCTGCATGGCTTGTCATACCACCACGAACTGTGAGGATACCCTGAGCAGCCTTCATACCTGTAATATCTTCAGGTGAAGTCTCAAGACGAACAAGAACTACCTTCTCGCCTCTTGAAGCCCATTCAACGGCGTCATCAGCTGTGAAAACAATCTTACCGCATGCAGCACCGGGTGAAGCACCAAGAGCCTTAGCCATAGGATCATGTCTCTTCAAATCAGCTGCATCGAACTGAGGATGAAGAAGTGTATCAAGGTTACGGGGATCAATCATAGCAACAGCTTCCTGTTCTGTTCTCATACCCTCATCAACCAAATCACAAGCAATCTTTAAAGCAGCCTGTGCTGTTCTCTTACCATTTCTTGTCTGGAGCATGTAAAGCTTACCATGTTCAACAGTAAACTCCATATCCTGCATGTCACGATAGTGCTTTTCAAGTGTCTGGCAAACTGTTTCAAACTGTGAAAATGCTTCAGGGAACTTTGTCTGCATTTCTGAAATCTTCATAGGTGTACGAACACCGGCAACAACGTCTTCACCCTGTGCATTTGTTAAGAATTCACCGAAAAGACCTTTTTCACCGGTTGCAGGATCACGAGTAAATGCAACACCTGTACCACAGTCATCACCCATGTTACCAAATGCCATTGACTGAACATTTACTGCTGTACCCCAGCTGTAAGGGATATCGTTATCACGACGATATACATTTGCTCGAGGGTTATCCCATGAACGGAAAACTGCCTTGATTGCTCCATAAAGCTGTTCCTTAGGATCATCAGGGAATTCTTTTCCAAGTACTGTCTTATATTCCTGTTTAAACTGATTAGCAAGGATGTGCAAATCGTTAGCATCAAGTTCGATATCCTGCTTAACACCCTTTGCATACTTCATGTTATCGATAAGCTCTTCAAAATACTTCTTACCAACTTCCATAACTACATCTGAATACATCTGAATGAATCTTCTGTAGCAATCCCAAGCCCAACGGGGATTTCCTGACTTTTCAGCAATAGTATTAACTACGTCTTCATTTAAGCCAAGGTTAAGAATTGTATCCATCATACCGGGCATTGATGCTCTCGCACCTGAACGTACGGAAACAAGCAAAGGATTTTCCCTGTCACCGAACTTCTTACCGGTAATTTCTTCCATCTTAACGATATATTCGTTAATCTGGCCCATAATTTCATCATTAATTTCTCTTCCATCTTCATAATACTGAGTACATGCTTCAGTTGTGATGGTAAAACCCTGAGGAACAGGGAGTCCGAGATTTGTCATTTCAGCAAGGTTAGCACCCTTACCACCTAAGAGATTACGCATATCTGCGCGACCTTCAGTGAATAAATACACCCACTTCTTCATAAAATGATCCTCCTTCATTTTTCTTCTTTTTCTTATTTCTATTATCTGTAACCTTGCAATTATAGCACTTTTGTCTCAGATTTCAACCCCTTTTTTCATTTAATCCATGTATACAAATATGCAATACAAATAAAAGCACTATAAAGCAAAAAACACATAAGGATATGTTTACATTTCGTCAAAACATATCCTTATGGATTCGTTCAGATATTATTAGAAAGTAAATTTGTCGCTGAAATATTCCTTCAAGTCTTCAATCTTAACTCTTACCTGCTGCATTGTATCACGGTCACGAATAGTTACAGCACCATCTGTTTCTGATTCAAAATCGTAGGTAATGCAGTAAGGAGTACCGATTTCGTCCTGGCGGCGATATCTCTTACCGATATTTCCTCTGTCATCAAATTCACAATAGTATGACTTTGAAAGCTCATCAAAAATCTTCTCAGCACCTTCTGTAAGTTTCTTTGAAAGAGGCAATACACCAATCTTAACAGGAGCAAGTGCAGGATGGAAATGCATTACTGTTCTTACATCTCCTTCTGCGATTTCTTCTTCATCATAAGCTGCGCAAAGGAAAGCAAGAACAACTCTGTCTGCGCCAAGAGAAGGTTCAACTACATAAGGAACATACTTCTGGTTCTTTTCATCATCGAAATATGTCATATCCTGCTTTGATACAGTCTGATGCTGTGTAAGGTCATAATCTGTTCTGTCAGCAATACCCCAAAGCTCGCCCCATCCGAACGGGAAAAGGAACTCAAGGTCAGTTGTTGCCTTTGAATAGAAACAAAGTTCTTCAGGATCATGGTCTCTTGCTCTCATCTCTTCAGGCTTGATTCCAAGGCTCTGTAACCAGTTGATACAGAACTGTCTCCAATATGTGAACCATTCAAGGTCTGTTCCGGGTTCGCAGAAGAATTCAAGTTCCATCTGTTCAAATTCACGTGTTCTGAAAGTGAAGTTACCGGGAGTAATTTCATTTCTGAAACTCTTACCAATCTGGCCGATACCGAAAGGAATCTTCTTTCTTGAAGTTCTCTGTACATTCTTGAAGTTTACGAAAATACCCTGTGCTGTTTCAGGACGAAGATATACAACATTCTTTGCATCCTCTGTAACACCCTGGAAGGTCTTGAACATAAGATTGAACTGACGGATTTCTGTAAAGTTATGCTTGCCGCAGCTGGGGCAGTTAATACCATTATCGTCAATAAACTTCATCATTTCTTCATTTGACCAGGCATCTACACCCTTCTCAAATGTTATTTTCTTTTCAAATGCATAATCCTCAATAAGCTTGTCAGCGCGGAAACGTTCCTTACATTCCTTACAGTCCATCAAAGGATCTGAGAAGCCGCCAAGATGACCGCTGGCAACCCATGTCTGAGGATTCATCAAAATAGCACAGTCTACACCGACATTATACTTGTTCTCCTGAACAAACTTCTGCCACCATGCCTTCTTAACATTGTTCTTCAATTCAACACCAAGATTACCATAATCCCAGGTGTTAGCGAGACCGCCGTAAATTTCTGAACCGGGATAAATAAAACCTCTCGACTTGCAAAGTGAGATAATCTTATCCATTGTCTTTTCCATACTTGTTCCTCCATATATATTTAAATATATTTTTGTTATTTATCATCAGTGTCTTTAAAACAACACTAACCAACTGTCTTATGTGCTTTTGTCCCAAAAATGAATAGGCACTTATTATTTCTAATCACCTGTGCTCTTTCATTCAATTTTCCTAAGCACCTGCGCTCTTTCATTCAATTTTCTATGCGCTTTCATTCAATTTTTGCATTATCAGAATTTATGATATCCGTTTCAGCAGTTTCAAGGCTTTTCTTTCCATCATTTTCTTTCCATAAAAATTTGGTAATTAAAACGCCTATACCGGTGCAAATCATTAAAACATAATAAGTTATGCCTCTGTTAAGTAACAGACCTGCATGTAAATATTCGCCAAACACACCTTCAAAGGTAACTGAGAACACACCCTCATTAGCACCCGAAGCACCAGGCAACGGCAATACATCAACAGAAAGTGACAAAGCGACCTGCAATGCCAGTAAATCAACATATGAGTACGCACTCAGTCCAAGACCTCTGTATACAAGATAGCATATTGAAAAGTATGCAACTCTTTGAACAATGGTAATTGCAAAAATGCCTATATTCAGCCACACATGATTGCTGAAAAATTCCGCTGCTTTTTCATAGTTTTCCATTGAAGACAAAAACTTTTCCTTCATTTTTTCCGTCTTCTTAACAAATTTAAGTTTGCCAAGCCAGCCTATTACAGTCAAAACTATTTTTTTCGCAATAGCCGGTCTTCTTATCAGAAGCGCACAGAAAACTATAAATCCCAATTCCACTAAAAGTCCGATTGCAAACAATATGGGAACTTCCGAAATCGAGCTAAACATTGTATCAGGTGCAAGTATTGCCAACACTCCGAAAAGAATCAGTAAAACTGCTTTAAACACCATTGTAATAATCGTTACAACCAGAGTGCAAACCATAGGATCATACCCATGTTTTGACAAAGTATATACCTGTAAAGGCTGTCCACCCGTTGCAGAGGGTGTAATACCACAGAAGAAAAAGCCAATTGACGAAGTAGCAAGACACTTAATAAAAGAAATCTTTTCTTTAAACTGCTTCAAAAGTGTCTTAATAATGAGTGATTCACTGGCCACATATACGAAAAGGCACACTACTGCGGCAATCAGGCAGGGTATGCTTATGTTATTTACCTGTTCCCGTATCTCACCAATATCTTTGTCCTTCAATATAATTTTCAGAACAATAAAACCTATCAGTGCTATTACTGCAACATCTGCATAATACTTCAAAGAATTTTTATTTTTTTTCATTATATATCCTTTAATAATCAGATATGCCATATGGCATATTGTAGGAAGAACAATCACAGACTATTCATCTTTTAATGTCCTTCGCATCAACGATTCGATAACATCCTCAAGAGAAAGGCCCTCATAAATCACCTTATATATACCTTCCACAATAGGAAGTTCAATTCCGTTAGTCGTGGCAAAACTGCGCATTTCAAGTGTCGCGTTTATACCTTCCGTTGTTTCTTTCGCCTGCTTGTTATCAACATAGTTATAACCGTATCGATAATTTCGGCTCAAATCAGAATGACAGGTAAGCATCAAATCTCCTAACCCTGCAAGGCCCATCAAAGTCTCACTCTTAGCATTCAATATCTGCATTACTTTCGTCATTTCAGCCAAAGCGCGTGTCAGCATCGCACTTTTCATGTTAAAGCTTTTATATTCCCTGTCAAGAAACCCTGCTGCAATCGCATATACATTCTTAACGGCACCGCAAACTTCAACCCCAAGAATGTCAGAACTTGCATATGGTCTGAAAAAGTCTGTATGGAAAAGCTCTTGAAATTCTCTGGCTAATTCAATATCACATGCGGCAATAACTACTGCCGTACTTTTTTTCAAAATCAACTCATTTGCAAAACTTGGTCCGCTCAATACAGCAAGCTTCAAAGGCATTTTGCACTCGTCTTCAACATAGGTCGAAATCATTTTCCCGTTTATCAATCCCTTACAGGCAAAAATGTATTTCTTTTCGGGGAATTTTCTGAACATGTCAAGCATTTCGGTTACAGTCTTCGTCGGGGTTGAAATAACAATGTATTCTGACTCTGCCACACTCTTTTCAACATCTTTAGTTGCAACCAGATTGTCAGGAAAAATATAGTTATCAAAATAACTGGATTTGTGTTCATTGTTAATCAGATTAACTTCTTCCATTCTTCTTGCACAAACCGTTACGGAAGAATTATTAAACGCCAATACATCGGCAAGGGCCATTCCCCAATGACCTGCGCCGATTACGGTTACTTTAGCATTATACTGCTTCATTTTATCTGTCATAATCAAATTTTCTTCAAATAGCAAACTGTTTCAATTCCATTGGTATATGGGAACATATCAACAGCTTTTGTTTCCACAATTCTGTAGCCTGCTGCCAAAATATCTTCTAAATCGCGTGCAAGTGAAGTAACCTTGCAAGAAACATAAATCATAGAATCTACTTCATATGAAAGCAGCTTCTTCAAAGCCTTAGGCTGAATTCCCTCTCTGGGCGGATCAAGAATGATAAAATCAGGTCTTTCTTCAAGTTCATTCAAAACCTTAAATACATCACCTGCAAGGAATATGCAGTTGTCCAAACCATTTTCCTTTGCATTAACTTTTGCAGCTTCAACAGCTTCTTCAACTATCTCAACACCTACCGCTTTTGCACATCTCTTGGCAATTACCTGCGCGATGGTTCCTGTGCCTGAGTACAAATCAAATACTACCTTATTTTCAATATCAGGAGTCATATCATAAATAGCCTGATACAGCTTCTCTGCTCCCAAAGTGTTGGTCTGGAAGAAAGAAAAAGGAGTAATTTTAAACTTCAAACCAAGCAATTCCTCATAAAAATAATCTTGTCCGAAAAGAGTTCTGAACTCATCCACTTTAATCGCATCACCCATTGAATCATTGATTGTATGAGTAATACCGACAATTGTTCCTTCAAGTTGAACCGACAACAAAGAATTAACATATGCCGATTCATCAAAGCCTGTCTGTGATGAAGTTACGATATTTACAAGAATTTCTTTTGACTTGGTGCCTCTTCTTATCTGAAGATGCCTTAATATACCGTTATGGGTAATTTTATGATAAAAAGGCAAGCCTTCCTTACGGCAAAAATCAAGAGTCGCATCAACTACTTTTCCGAAATCAGGATCGCATATTTTGCAACGATTTGTGGTAGCAATATCAAAAAAGCTTCCCTTCTTGTGCATTCCAAGAGTAAGTTCTCCACCCTTTACCTCGTCTCCGAAGGTCAGTTCCATTTTGTTTCTGTACTCTTCTATCATCGGAGAACAGATAAATTCAGTAAAGTTAATATCCTCCGTAGCAGAAGACAAAACCTTCTTAACCTGTTCCTCTTTAATTTTGCACTGTAATTCGTAAGGATATGTACGGTAACTGCAGCCGCCACATACCTCATAGTGAGCACATAAGGACTCAATCTCATCAGGCGATTTTTCAATAACCTCTTTCAAAAGTCCCTCATAATGATTCTTTCTCACATGTGTTACATAAAATTCTATTTTCTGACCGGGCAAAACACCTTTAACATATGCCGTTTCGCCATCATCAACCTTTATTATGCCTTTATTAGGAAAATCCAAACCGATAACCACACCGGTTGCAACTTGACTTTTTTTATAATTCATAACTAATTCATCTCAATATATAATTCAACTCAATATATAATTCTCTCAATATATAATTCAACTCAATATATAATTCTTCTCGATATATAATCCTTCTCAGTATATAATTCTTCTCGATATATAATTTTTCTCAGTATATAATTCTTCTCAATATATAATTTTTCTCAATATATAGGTAATAAGTTATTTTATCATATCTGTTCATGGATAACAAGAAATAATTATTCTATAATCCGACCTTCGAAATAACCCGTTTGGCAGCTTCGTTGTCTTTCTCAGGTACTGCCTCAAATTCTGACACGCTGTATATCTCAGACAGGTATTTCATCATCATTTTAACAGACTTGGTAGCAATTCCCATGTTTCTGAAATCCGGATGCACATAATATCCAAACACAGCTTTATCACCTGACGGTTTCGCATTTATAAAGCCTGCAATTTTGCCATCAGTTCTGATTTCCGATAATCCCATACATTCAAACCTTAAATTATCCATTAATTCTCGTATGGCGTCTTTAGATTTAATGACAGACAGCATAGTTTTAGCTGTTTGGTTTTCAAATCCTGCCATTGCCAAGCACTCCTCCGAAAATTTAAGATATTCATCCATTCGGCTTACATTTATATCATATATTTCAAGACCACCATCACCTGTTAACATTATTTCTTCATAACAGGCTGCACGCTGTATGAATATCCTTAAATATTCCCAAGTTGCTTCATCATTCATAGCCAAAGTCCCTAAAACAAGGTCATAACCTTCATGCATTTTTTCCGGCTCATCCGTAATCAACACCCTGACAGGTAACTTCACTCCCTCATATTTTCCCCTGTCTTGCCCTTCACTTAGCATTTCATATCGGATTTCATTGCACTTTTCTTCTCTAACTTCGTGCAAAGCTTTAAATATTTCTATGTGTTGAGAATCAGTTTTTCCTTGTTCTTTTGCAACTTCATCATTGCTGAAAATATAGACATAATTTTCAAATTTTCCTTCGGTAAAATCAATATCAGAATCAATATCAGAATTCATTCTAGCAGATTGCGTATTAAAATTAGTATCAGCCAGACTATCGATATTAATATTAGAATCAAGCTTAAGATCAAGCTTTAGTGCCAGTTCTTTCATCCTTTGTTCATTATTATGTTGTGAATTTACTATTAATACTGTCATTTTTATTTACCCTTCTTAAAATAATATATCAAAAATTCATCATAAAAGCCATTAAAAAAAGTCTGCTTTTATACTATAATTACCACTATAAATTCTATAGTAATTTCTATTATAATATCTATTATAACAGCTGTACTAAACAGACTTCTGTGTTCACAAATGTTTATACTGTTCATAGAAGTTAAATAATCAATTCAAGGAGGATTATATGTCACTTTTGTATTCAAAGACTGTTTATCCTGAAAATCTTTTGGAAACCAGACCTGTTGTTTTCTCATTAGCAAAAGTATTTTCAAATCACTGTGTACTTCAAAGAAATAAGCCATTGTACTTCTTTGGTACATGTCCTGAAAATTCTGAAATAAGTGTAACCATTTATTCAGAAGGCAAAGCACTTGCTTGTGGAAAGCGTTTTTTCAAAGGAAGTGAATTTATTCTTTTACTTCCTGCCTTAAATGCTACCGATAACACAACGGTAAAAGCAGTTTGTAAAACCGGCAATGAAGTATTTACCCAGGAGCTTACCGATGTATGTTTTGGTGAAGTATTT
This sequence comes from Lachnospiraceae bacterium, assembly GCA_024403335.1. Classification (GTDB taxonomy): domain Bacteria; phylum Bacillota; class Clostridia; order Lachnospirales; family Lachnospiraceae; genus JAKSSA01. The sequence continues at coordinate 52,853 of JAKSSA010000007.1, read as the reverse complement.
TTGGCAGGTGGCCAATCAAATATGGAATTTGAACTTCAAAACTGTGTTGGTGGTAAAGAGGAGCTTGCAAGCGTGAAAGAAAGCAAAGTTCGCTTCTACTACACCCAGAAGAATGCATTTTTCGATGAACATTTCTTTGAAGCTGAAAACTGGTCAGGATGGCAAACCTTCAGTCAGGAAAATGCCGAAGCCTGGTCTGCTGTTGGTTATTTCTTCGGAAAAGAGCTTGCAGAAAAGCTTGATTGTACTGTCGGAATACTTGGCTGTAATTGGGGTGGTACAAGTGCTACCTCATGGATGAATAGAGAAACTGTGGATAAGAGCCTCGATTTCAAAAAGTATGTTGAGGATTATGAAGAAAAAATCGGAAATGATTCATTAGAAGAACAAAAAAGAAAATATGATGAATATTTAGCATATAATGCTGAATGGCAGAAACGAATTGATGCCTTCTATGCAAAAAATCCCAATGCGCTTTGGGAAGATGCTTTAAAGGAATGCGGAGACAGCATATGGCCTGGTCCTTTAAACTCTTTCAATCCCATAAGAACAGGTGGCCTCTACGAAAGTATGCTTAAAAGAGTCGCTCCTTACACTGTTAAAGGTGTTATCTGGTATCAGGGCGAAAGTGATGACCACAGACCTGACATGTATCATGAGTTGTTTACTGCAATGATAAATGATTGGAGAAAGCTTTTCAAAGATGACACATTACCTTTCATCTTCACACAACTTCCGATGCATCGTTATATTCAGGACGCAGATTGGAAGCATTGGTGCAAAATCAGAGAAGCACAGATGAAAACCTTCAATACCGTTAATCATACCGGAATTGCTGTATGTTTAGACTGTGGAAAATATAACGACATTCATCCTACCGAAAAAAATACAGTAGCACACAGATTGCTTCTTCAGGCATTAAAGCAGGTATATGATGACACTACTCTTTCAGATGAAGAATGCTTTGCACCTACCATAAAATATTCTGAAATAATTGATGAAAATACCATAAAACTCAATTTCAATAACATGGAAAATGGTTTCAAAATTGAGCCTTCAATTCCTTATGGTGATCCAAATCCTATTGACAAAATCAATAAAGCAGTTTTCGAAGTTCACTACTTTACAAACGATGCTTCAGAAGCTTATGAGAAAGTTGAATATGTTATTGATAACAATGCTATTCTTCTTAAAGTTTCAAATGCCTTTGATGTTGATGAAGTAAGATATGCCTGGACAAATTATGGTGTAGTTGAACTTTTCAATAAATTCAACCAGCCCCTTGCTCCCTTCAGAATTAAAATCTGATTTGTGACATTTAAATCCTAATAAAAAGTCAATATAAAGCATAATAAACATAATAATACATAATAATACATAATAATACATAATAAAAGTCCACTTAAGGATGTTGTATTACTTGATATGGCCCCTGTCAGGGGCCATATCATTACATTACTAACTCTTTTTGTGGACTTTTATGTTTCAATTTATCTTATCACTATAGCCTGTGAATTTGTCTTATCACTATAGCCTGCGAATTTATCTTATCACTATTGCCTGCGAATTTATCTTATCACTATAATCTGCGAATTTATCTTATCACTATAGCCTGCGAACCTCTTGCCTCAAATAATCTTAAAAATCTTTCCATCTCATAGGTCTTAACTTCAACTTCTTTTAAAGGATCAGCGAACAAAAACTGTTTCTTATTTATATCAAAGCCAATAAGTACAAGACAATGCTCCTGATTAAGTATTTCTATTTTTTCTCCATCATCAGCTGTCCATTTTAATAGCTTCGTGCTTTCAATCATACCTATATTAGCCCATACAATAACCGGTATGTCATTAAGCAGATAATCAAATAAGTCCTCTGCTGTACAGTTTTCAAGATCCGAAACCTCCATATCAATTCGCACATCTTCAAAGAAGTCTAAAGCGACCTTGGCAATAACAGGCGAATTGCATCCAAATCCATTTGCAGTTTGAGGGTTACCTACATATGCCTTGTTCGGATTTGTTTTACGATTAGCACCACATGGCAGGTATTTAAGCACTTCCATTTTGTCTATTTCAAATCCCAGATAATTCAACACCATAGTCAATGAAGTAATCTCGCATCCTGTTGGCAGCTCAGGATTCTGAAGCAAATGTGGAAAATCTTCTATTAAATGATAATTCACTTCCTGTCTGCTCATAATCTCTTTTAAGGTATCAGTTCTTTTATCATCACTTTCGTTCTCACTCACTACATTCGGAGCCATCGTAGGCATAGCAACAGTTTCCACGCCTGCATCTTCATTCGGGCGTATATTTTCTACATAGCCGTCACTATTATAATTATCTTCATAATCATCTTGATAATCATCTTCATAATCATCTTCATAATCATCTTCATAATTATCTTTATAATTATCTTCATTCAAACAATAATTGTTATCGGAAGCTGTATCGCTTCCTATCTCATTATCATTAAAATTTTGGTCAGTTCCAGTGCTATTATTATGGTTACCGGAAGCTGTATCACTTCCTATCTCATTATCTCCTTTATTTGGGTTTGTTTCATTCTCGTAATCAACTTCAGACTCTAAATTGTCAGGAATATATGTAATACCTAAAGTAGGATATGCTTTATCAGGATCGAAATTTTCTTTTGGAGTCACAATAATTAATATCAGCAATAAAATCGCTGATATACAGATTAAAACCAATAAAGTTATAAGCTTATTATTACTCTTCATCATTTGATTATAATAACCCAAAAACAGCCTATTTTCAAGCAAAAGAAAGAGCCGGTTGACCCGGCCCTTTCCTTGAAAAGGAGTATAGTAACTATATAGAAACTATCAATTAATTTTCAGCACCTTTCTTCTTCTTAAGAACAAGAACTGTACCAACGCCGATTGCTGCAACACCTGCAACAATACCAACTACAAGACCCCAAGGGAATGACTTGCTTGCAGGTTCTTCAGGAGCCTGTGTAGGAGCAACTGTAGGAGCTGTAGTAGGAGTAGGAGCTACTGTAGGAACAGCTGTAGGCTGAGGAGCTTCAGTAGGCTTAGGAGCCTCAGTAGGCTTAGGTGCTTCTGTAGGATTAGGATTTACGGAAGCGCCATATGTTGATCCTGAAATTGTGAAAGTGATTGAGATTTCCTGTTCAGGAGTAACTTGTTCAAATGCCATTGCAGGAGCGTCAACTGTAGGGCCCCATTCATTGTAAAGCTCGATACGTAATCTTCCCTTACCTTCTGTATCAGCAAAAACTACACTGCTGTTTGAAACACTGATTTCTTTACCATCAACCTTTAATGAATCAACCTTTACACTAAGAGTAAGAGGTCTTTCTGCATTAGGTCTGTTATCATAACCAACTTCTGTTGCTTCCAAAGCTTTACCAAAGTCAACGATATCTACCAATACAACCTGAACATTCTTTACAGGATTTACTGATAATCCGAGACCTTCAAGCATATCCTTGGTAATTGATACTGTGTAAGTACCATCACCCTTGATATAAACATCACCGGATGCAGCTGATTCTACCTTATCTTGAGCTGTTGTGCACCATGTATCATCGCCGTTTTCATCAGTTGCCTTGAACATCAAGAATGCTCTCCAACCTTCAGCAGGTACCTTGTAAGGTTCCTTAACAGTTGCCTGATATGTACATGAATGCATTGTGAAACCAACTTCGATTTCTGAAATTGTTGTTCCGTTCAAACCAGCACTTGTAAGATCAACAATCATTGTTGAACCGCCTGTAAGCATATCCTTACTTACACCGGTTGACTTCTCGTATCTTGCGCCGTTAGGAATACCATCAACCCAGCTGTTGTAAATGTTGTACTTTGTATCGATCTTATTATCAGTAGTTGTACAACCATTTGTAAATTCTTTCTTCTCGCCGTTTACCTTTATGTAATCAATGGAGATAACGTCTCCGGCAAATGATGTTTCACCATTTTCAAGGAGTAATGCGATGTAAGCTAAACCTGATACAGGAGTATCAAATGTAAGCTTTGTAGTATAGTTTCCAGCACCCTTAACTAATGCCTTGTCTACCTTTACACCAGCAGGAACTTCGCCACTTTCAATGAAGTATGACAATGCCCAGTCTTCTGTAGCGAATTCAAGGCTTGCATATTCACCGGGAGCGATGAACTTAAAGTTAATAGCAATTGTCTTAACATCACTTAAATCATCCAATGAAACAGGAGTAAATACCTTGTTCTTCAATTCACCATCGAATGATCTGCAAGTATCTGTAATTTCTGAAACCCATGAATTATAAAGATTCATTCTGGTGTTTCCGTCTTCATCATTTGTAATACCATTGTTCTTCCAATCAATAGCCTTACCATTAATTGAAATAGAGTTAATCTTGATAAAGTATCCAGGGAATACCTTTTCAGCGCCTTCAATAATAAGTGCTGAGAAAGCTGTTGTTCTGCCGATACCTGTCTTTGTCTTTGTAAAGTCAACACTTACAGAGTAGTTACCTTCGCCTGTAACCTTAGCATTGTTAGCCTTAACGCCTTCAGCGTCTGTGCCCCAATACTGAACATCACTCCAAGCGCCATCGGCATATGCGATGTAAGCCTTAAGTTCAGGTGTTTCTGATAAAGTAAAATCAATCTGTAAGGTCTTCATATCATTATAAAGATCCTTTGAGAATACGAAAGGTGAAGTCTTTGAAGGAACTCCATCCATTGAACGAGCACCTTCAAGATAGTTATCTCCTGCCCATTCATTGTAAAGGTTAACTCTTGAATTACCTTCCTCGTCACTTGTATAACCAGGTGTGAATTCAATTGCCTTACCATTAACCTTAATAGCATCAATTCTCATGTATGCGCCAGGATAGCAATTAGGAAGATTTGAAATTTCAAAATCAGCAAATGCTACGCTGCCTGCAACACCTGCATCTGAACCAGTAAAGTCCATAGCTACTGTGTACTTGCCAGGTCCTTTTACAAGTGCATTTGTAACAACAATGCCGTCATTGTCTACACCGTCCATACAGGTAGCTTTCCAATCAGCACTTGCCCAACGAATGTATGCTGTAAGTTCGGGAACCTTTGTGAATTCATATTCGATTTCCAAAGTTTCAACCATAGCGAATGCATCCTTGCTTACGATGATTGCAGACTTGTCAGCTGTTGTACCATCAATTGAACGTGCTTCATCAGGCATACCTGATACCCATTCATTATAAAGGTTAATTCTTGTTGCACCATTTTCATCAGTTGTGTATCCGCCTGAGAATTCGATTTCCTTACCATTAACCTTAATTGAGTTAATCTTGATGAAATAGTCCTTGAAAGACTTATCAGCATTGTCAATCAACAAAGCTGCGAAATTAAGACCTTCTACGAATCCCTTTTCTGTACCTGTGAAGTCGATACTTGAAGTATAAGTACCTTCACCTGTTACTACTGCGTTTTCAACCTTAACGCCTTCAGGTGCTTCTGCACCGTCAACCTGGTATGAATTCCAGCTACCATCCATCAATGCGATGTATGACTTAAGTTTAGGGTTCTTTGTGAAATCGAACTTAACTACCAAAGTCTTAACGCTTTCGAATGCTGCAGGATCAACCATAACAGTTGTACAATCCTTGTCGTTACCTGTGATGCTGTATCCGTTTCCGGGTGTTGTGCCTTCTTCAACCCATGTATTGTAAAGGTTCATACGAAGTTCAACTTCATCATCACTTGAGGTAAAACCTCTCTTGAAATCGATTTTCTTACCGTTTACAAGAATTTCTGTAACGTCGATGTACCAACCGGGGAAAAGATTGAAGCCATTCTCAATCTTGATGTCAGCAAATCTGATACCATTTGCTGCGCCGGCTGCTGTTTCAGTAAAGTCAAGAGCTACTTTATAAGAGCCCTCACCTGTGATTTTAGCCTTAGTTGCCTTAATGCCTGCTACTGCATCACCCCAGTAAGAGTATGCTGGTGAAAAATCATTATCAGCATAGCAGATAAAAGCACTAGTTTCGATCTTGTCGGCGGAAGCAAGACCTGAATTAATGCTGGCAGTAAATCCTAAAGCCATGGCAATTGTTAATACAACTGCGCAGATTTTTTTCATTACCTTCATTGTATAAATTCCCCTTTCATAAGAATCTAGTTAATAAATTATACTACATATAGGTAAAAATTGCCATCTCTTTTTTTGTGTATTTTAATTCATAACTATCCATAAAATGTGTTTTTTTGTACATTTTACTTCATTATGCCAAATCTTTAAATGAACCAAATCTCTACCTATATAAATATCATTAAATAGCATTAAATAACAACAATAAAAAAATCTAAAATTTCTTCAAAAACAACAAACTATTTTATACTTATTAGACGATAAGATGTGAAATCAGGTTCTGAAATCCCTGCTTTAAGTTCTCAATTATTGCTAATAGTAAACTATTTTTCATTCGCATTTCTTTTTTTCATTTTCGTTTCATTCGTGCCTTTTTATTTTGATTTGCATTTTCGTTTCATTCATGTTTTTTTATTTTGATTTACATTTTTGTTCTTATTCGTGTTTCTTATCAGCAACATTTTTAAGTAGTCTGTATCATAAGTTACCTTGGCACTCCTTAATGATATCGGCAATAATCTGTTCCTGTTTATGAAAATCCATGGCAGTTTTCAAAAAATAAGCTTTATGAGGTAAAGCTTCTTCGTTAGTGGCCTTTCTCAAACTTTCACAAATAATATCGAAATATTCCTTCAGATAGCTTAAACCAAGATTAAGGTAAACTCCTTTTTTTTTGTGCATCATTCTGAATGCCATATTCCAGTCTTCTTTTTCCAATGGTTCACTCACTGTATCTTTTGACAAATCATCAAGCAATAGCACATAATTTTCCGAAAGAAATTCTTCGTCAATACAAAGACGGTCTAATGCATCATCTATGTCACAACCCATTTCAGAAAGCTTATTAAACAATTCATACTTATATTTCTTCATCATAACTCTAACCCATTCAAAATACTTCTCGGTGCAACACCCTTAACATGAATTCCGTCTTCCAAATAGTCACATGTTTCAACATTACCATTCTTTTGTAATATCGAAAGTTTTTTTGTATCGGCATATGACAAAACAATTTCATAGCTTACATTACTTTTGGATATTACCTTCTCCAAAGCTTCTTCCAAATTGTCAAGGTTCTTATCAAACTTAATACTTGCTCTCAAATATTCATCTGCCTTCAAGTCTTTAACAGTCACTTCTTCTAAAAGCAGGTCCGTTTTATTAAAAATGGTAATAATTGGTTTGTCGCATATATCAAGCTTCTGCATGGTATCATAAACAACAGCCATTTTTCTGTCCAAGTTTTCATCAGAGGCATCAGCAACATGGACTATAATATCCGCATATTTTGCCTCTTCAAAAGTTGACTTAAATGCATCAACCAGATGATGTGGCAGTTTATTAATAAAACCTACAGTATCCGTAAATAAAACTTCACGATGGTTTTTCATTACATAAGAGCGGGTGGTTGGATCAAGTGTTGCAAACAATGCATTTTCCTCCAAGACACCTGCATCAGTCAGTCTGTTAAGCAAAGTAGACTTTCCTGCATTAGTATATCCTACTATTGCCACCATTGGAATCACTGATGCACTTCTTTTGCTTCTCGTAACCTCTCTGTTTTTCTTAACTTCATCAATTTCTTCTTTTAATCTTGAAATTCTTGAGTTAATTGCTCTCCTGTCAACTTCAAGTTTCTTTTCTCCAGGACCTCTTGTTCCTATACCACCACCAAGCCTTGACAGTTCTTTATGCATTCCAACAAGATGACTTAGTCTGTATTTTTGTTGAGCAAGTTCAACCTGAAGTTTACCTTCCGCAGATCTTGCACGCATTGCAAATATCTCAAGAATAATTAAGGTTCTGTCAAGTACTCTTAAATTCAAATCCGCTTCAAGATTTTTCATCTGTGCCGGAGAAAGTTCATCATCGCAAAGAATACTGTCTGCATTTGTTTCCTCTGCTAATTCTTTTATCTCTTCAGTTTTTCCTGTTCCAACATAGTATCCCGGATGAATTCCTTCTCTGTTCTGAATAACTCTGCCAACTACTTCTGCACCTGCTGTTTTAGCAAGCTCTGCTAATTCATCCAAAGATATTTCTGTATCCTTGATATCATCAGTGCATACTGCAACCAATATAACTCTTTCTTTTTCTTCATTCAAATCGTACATTAGCACCTCCTCTTGCAAAATAAAAAACGGAATGCAAGTCTCTCCCCCAATACAAAACCTGCAATCCGTTTATATGTTATTTTACTTCGTCAAAAGTCATTGTCATGATACCAACACTATAAGTAAATGTTACAATGTACTTGCCTTCAGAATCTTTAGCTGAGAATGAATAATACTCAAGTCCTAAAACCTTCTGATCAAGCAATGTAGTATCTTTTGTATAACCTGCTTCCTTCATCTTCTCTGTCAAGCTACGACATGCTGAAACTGTAGTGTTATTGTAAACCTTTACATAACCTTTTTCATCAAATGTTTCAGAGAACAGCTTACCAACTTCAGGTGTTGGAAGCAAAGCAGCCATTTTTGTAATTTCTATTTCCTTAGTACTATCTTTTGCAACTTCAGGAGTAGGCTTAGGAGTAGTAGTCAACTCATTCTTCAAATCAAAAATCAATCCCGGAGTCTGAGTTAACTTTGCTTTTTCAGATGCATTCTCAGCATCTGCAACTGCCTTAGAGATAATCTTTACATGAAGATTATCAGAAGTATATACAAGATAAAGTACATTTCCCTTTTTATCTTTCGCTATAAAATAAAGGATAGAAAGATCGTCATCTATGCCGCTTGATTTCTGATTCTCGGTAAATTTATCTGTACCAAGTTTCTTTGCATAATTAGCGGCTTCTTTCTTAGTAATGTCTTCAACCAAATAATCAAGACTTTCGCCTTCAACATAATTAACGGAAATCAAAGTTCCATCCTTTGGCTTACTTACAAGCTTTGTAAATTCGTTATCAGGCCATGCAGTTTCTTTCCTGCCACCCTTAGACTCCAACGAATTCGTAAGTAAGTCAGATATCATTGTCTCAACCTTAACCTGTTCATTTTCAGAAAGCTTATTAAGCTCTACAGTGTCACAGCCTGACAGCAATAATACCAACGAAGTTGCCATCGAACAAACCAATATTCTCTTTTTATTCATATAATCACCAAAGCGGATATACCGCGCTAAATTCAAAACTAAACTACTGATACCGACCAAAACAAAGGCCAAAACCCAATACCAATAATAAACGGCACCCATCTAATAAGTACCCAAGCATTCTTTAAATGCTTCAAAACATATCAAATACCAATAAAAATATATAAAATACAAATGATAAATCTAAAATTAATTTGTCTGTTTCCAAAATATCTCCACTAAATCCTCTAATCTCAAAAAGCCCCGACAGCCTTTCAAAACTATTAAGAAGTGCACTCCATCGCACATCAGAAGCTTTAAATAAAGCCAAGAAAAAACGAAATAAAAAAAATCTTAAAAAGCCCACTTTAATGAACTTTTTAAGATATTATCACACAAAATATAAAAAGTCAACCCACTTTAAAAAATAAGCTGTGGCTTTGATGGCTTTTCTGACGAAAAGGTTATTGATTCCATAAACTTCTTTTCAGCTAAATCAAGCTTTTCCTCTGTGGAAGCATAGATGGTAGCAATCACATCACCCTTCTCAATCCTATCGCCTGTCTTCTTATTAAGATATATACCTGCATATAAGTCAAGCACATCTGCTTTGGTCTGTCTTCCTGCGCCTGTTAATCCGGCGGCTACTCCAATGCCTTCAGCATTCATTGCCCCAATAAAGCAATTCTTTTCAGCAACTATTTCTCTCTTAAGCTCATTTCCGGAAAGCTTACTTGTATCATCAAGAGTAGAAACATCTCCGCCTTGTGAAGCCACCCATTCCTTCATTTTGTTATAAGCCGTTCCATTATCGATAACTTCAATAACCATCTTTCTTGCTTCTTCGTAAGTTATCTCTTTAAACATAGAAACCAAATTTGCCGAAAGTTCAACACAGATATCGTAAATATCGCCTTTCTTTCTTCCCTTTAAAACTTCAACTGCCTCTATTACCTCAAGAGAATTTCCAATAGCATTGCCTAAAGGCAAATCCATGTTCGTTACCAAAGCTCTGACATTTCTTCCAAGACTTTCTCCAACTGAAATCATCTTCTCGGCTAAAAGTCTTGCATCTTCAATGGTCTTCATAAATGCACCACTGCCAACCTTAACATCAAGCACAATATTTTTTGCACCTGCTGCAAGTTTTTTTGACATAATACTTGAGCAAATCAAAGGAACCGCATCAATTGTGGCAGTTACATCTCTCAAGGCATAAATCTTCTTATCAGCCGGAGCCAGATCTCCACTTTGTCCTATAACACAAACACCATGCTCGTCGACTATGTCAAGAAATTCCTCAGGGCTGATGCTTGTCTTATAACCCGGTATTGATTCAAGCTTGTCAACTGTTCCGCCTGTATGTCCTAATCCTCTTCCTGACATCTTAGCCATCTTGCCGCCAAGTGAAGAAACTACTGGAGCAATAATAAGCGTTGTCTTATCACCAACACCACCTGTTGAATGCTTATCAATAGAACAATTGCCAAAACGTGACAAATCAATTGTATCTCCGGAATTCATCATTTCCAAAGTAAGAGTAGTAGTTTCCCTATCTGTCATTCCATTACAGCATATCGCCATAAGTAATGCTGAGGCCTGATAATCAGCTATATTCCCTGCTGTAAAATTCTTGACAAAGAAAGCAATCTCTTCATCAGTAAGTTCAAGCCCATGTCTTTTGTGCTGAATAATATCAAACATTCTCATATAATCATGAATAATCCAACCCTTTCAAACTTAATTGGATTTACTCCTTTCTCTTTGTTATCACCCCATGGTTAATAGCTATCAACGAATTAATAACTTCCGTCATTTTTATTGGTATTTTTTACAATCTTAACAATTCTGCTGGTACCAAGTCTTGTTGCACCAAGTTCAATAAATGCTTCTGCATCTTCAATTGAAGAAATACCGCCAGCAGCTTTGATCTTAACATCTTTACCAACATACTTTGCAAATAATGCTACATCTTCTTTTGTAGCACCTGCCTTTGAAAATCCGGTTGAAGTCTTGATAAAATCAGCACCTGCATTTGTTACTATTTCACACATCTTAATTTTCTCTTCATCAGTAAGAAGACAAGTTTCAATAATAACCTTAAGTATTTTATTTCCGCATGCAGCCTTCATTGCCTTTATTTCTTCAAGCAAGGCATCATATTTTTTGTCCTTAAGCCATCCGATGTTGATTACCATATCAATTTCATCTGCGCCGTTTTCAATTGCATCCTTTGTCTCAAAAACTTTAACCGCTGTAGTTGAATATCCATTAGGGAATCCTATTACAGTACAAATAGCAAGCTTATCTCCAACATATTCCTTTGCTTTTTTAACATATGAAGCCGGGATACAAACTGATGCTGTTTTATATTTCATACCATCATCGCATATTCCTTTAATTTCTTCCCAGGTTGCACCCTGTGCAAGCAAAGTGTGATCACACATTCCAAGTATTTTTTCGATTTCCATAACCCCTCCATAATTCAGAATTATATTTTGCATTAGCAAGTCTTACCATTATAACACAAAATAACTCAAAAGCAAATAAAAAACTGAGCCTTTAAACAAGCTCAGTTCACATACAAATTATCTGATTCTTTCGGGATAACCAATCTTCTTCTGAACCTTTCTCAAGGTTTTGTTAGCATAATAGCTTGCCTTTTCTGCATTCTCCTTGATAATTTCATCAATGAAAGCTTTTTCAGAAGAAAGTCTGTTAAATTCACTCTGAAGCGGAACAAGAATTGAAGCTACGCTCTCGCCAACAGCCTCCTTGAATTCTCCATATCCCTTTCCATCAAATTCTGCTTCAACTTCAGCAACGCTTTTATTACTGCATACTGAATAAATATCAATCAAATTCTTAACTCCGGGCTGTTCATCATTATATTTAACCTGTGCCATTGAGTCAGTGACGGCTCTCTTGAACTTGCGCATGATTGTATCCTTGTCATCCATAAGATAAATGCTGGCATTAGGATTCTCATCAGATTTTGACATCTTCTTCGAAGGATCCTGCAAACTCATGATTCTTGCGCCTGCCTTTCCAAGATAAGGTTCAGGTATGGTAAATACATCGCCATAAATTGAGTTAAATCTTCCTGCAATATCTCTTGTCAGTTCAAGGTGCTGCATCTGATCACTTCCAACAGGAACAACATCTGCCTGGAAAAGAAGAATATCTGCTGCCATTAAAACAGGATATGTAAAAAGACCTGCATTGATGTTATCAGCATGCTTAGCAGATTTATCCTTAAACTGTGTCATTCTCTGAAGCTCGCCCATGTATGTAAAGCAGTTTAAAATCCATGCAAGTTCTGCATGTGCTGAAACATGAGACTGATAATAAATAGTATTTTTCTTAGGATCAAGACCTGCTGCAATGTAAAGAGTTAAAAGGTTTCTCGCTCTTTTTCTAAGTTCAGCAGGATCCTGTCTTACAGTAATTGAATGTTCATCAACAACGCAGAAAAAGCATTCATATTCATCTGAAAGTTTAACAAAGTTTCTCAATGCACCAAGATAATTTCCCAATGTCAAATTACCGGTAGCCTGCATACCACTAAATAAAGATTTCTTTCCATCTATCATCCTCTTCACCATTGCGCTTACGCGCCCCCTCGTTTTATTGCATCTTAATTTTATCAGCCATTCTGAATTGTCGAAAGCATTCCGTCAATTCCAATATAATCGAACATCGAAATTGCAAGAATAATGAACAATGCTGCCACAATCAGCATAGCTATAGCCCAATTTCTTACATATGGGTCATCCTTTCTAAATGCATACATAAAAAGAATAACCACAAAAGCTATTGAGCTAAACGGAGGAAAAAGAAACGGAAGCATCATAAGTCCAACATACTTCAAAACTGAAAACGGTTGTGACTTAGGCAATTCGTTGTTTGCAGCAACATTTTTTTCCTCATTAATTTTTGTATATTCGTAATCCACAGACTGCATTCTGTCTACGATATTAACATTTTCAAATCTTTCATTACTAAGACGTGCACCACAATAAAAACAAAAATTGGCATTTTCATTTTCTGTATTTCTTCCGCACTCTCTACAAATCATACTTTCTCCTTTTGTGACTCTGCTTTTTCATTGCTCAAAGTTTCAGACTGTTTCGTTATCTCCTCTGATAATTCCAAATTCGTCACAGAATCATTTTCATTAACCTTTTCTTCACCAATTACTTCATTTAAAATTATTTTTTTATCAATACCTTCTATGCTTTCTTCCGCTGAAGCTTCTAATTTATCTTCCAATTTATCTTCAGATGTTTCTAAAGTTTCTTCCACTTTTTCTTTTGTACCATTAGCTTTATCTTCTAAAATTTCTTCTATTTTATCTTCATTGCTTTCTTCAGAACTTTCTGTAATTCTCTTATCATTATCTGAAAGAACATACTTCATGACAAAATATAAAATAAGACTGCAAGCTGCAAGTAAATAAATTACAACCTTCGGTAATATACTCCAAATTGTCTTTTCGCCACTTCCGTTTACAATACTCACACCATTATAAAACAGTGTTCCGAAGGATACATCTGAAAGCTTTGGTACTTCAAACTTTTTTAAAGACGATGGCAATACTATAAAGAGTATAGCCATTACTGCACCTGACGGACTTATAATATTTTCATCCACTTTTGATAAAAGTTCATCAAATATCACTACAGAAACTATAGCTGCCACCAAAATAATCCAAAGAGGCATTGAAGGTGATGAACTGATACCTATTATCATTCCTGTCAAAACAGTTTTTGAATCAAACTCATATTCTTTACGATTGACAAACTTATTCCATAAATATTTTGTCAAAATGCAAGCTGTTACTGAAGTCAGAATTGTAAGTGCAGCCTTAAAACCATAAAAATAAAGTAAAACTGCGCAAACCGGCAACAAGGCCTGATCAATTGTCTTATAAGGTATTTTCTTCACTATCTGCCTCACTGTTTTCTCAACTATCGGAACTTCCTTCTCCGCCTGTTCTCACCTTTTCGCAGACATCATCCTCTGTTATTTCATACTTAAGAAAAATGCCCTGTGCAAAAGCTTTTCCCTTTTCAACCTTCATTAAAGAGCCATCTTTTGAGTCATTGGTTATCTTAATCATAATATGACCTTCATTTTTGGCGCCAAAGTAATCTGCATCAATTACTCCTATTGTATTGTCAAGCTGCATCCTGTACTTAAAGCCAAGACTGCTTCTTGGTGCTAAGAGCAAAACAATATTATTTTCCATCTTAGCTCTTATTCCTGTAGGAACGCATATGCTTTGTCCTTGAGCCAATGAAAAATCAAACGGAGCAAAAAAATCATATCCTGCCGATCCTTTTGTTGCACGAATCGGCAGTTTAATATCCTCATATGATTGTCTTAAGTCAGGAATAGCTATTCCACTTTTCTCAAGACGTTCCTCAATATCCTTCTCAAACTGTGTGAATGATACTTTAAAAAATTTCATAAATTACATTTCCTTAATAAATGCTACATAACCTTCTTTTGCTTCAAAAACGTCAGCCTTGCTGGTAATCTCCCAAGGAGCATGCATACTCATAACTGCTACGCCTGAGTCAATAACCTCCATGCCGTACTTAGCCATGATATAAGCGATTGTTCCGCCGCCACCAACGTCAACCTTTCCAAGTTCTGCTGTCTGGTAAGATACATTGTGCTTATCCAATGCTGCTCTTATTCTTGCATAGTATTCAGGATTTGCATCATTAGAACCTGACTTACCTCTTGAGCCTGTGTACTTGTTAAATACAAGACCATGTCCCATGAAAGCGCTGTTCTTAAGTTCAAATACTGATGCATAGTTTGAATCAAATGCAGCAGAAACATCAGATGAAAGCATTACAGAATTTGCAAGTGATCTTCTTACCTTAAGTTCTGAATATTCACCTGTTAAATTAATAATTTCAGCAACTGCATTTTCAAAGAACATTGACTGCATACCTGTTGCACCAACGCTACCGATTTCTTCCTTATCTACTATAAGGCATACTGCTGTACGATCAGTTTTCTTGATTTCAAAAAGTGCAAGTAATGAAGTATAGGCACATACTCTGTCATCCTGTCCATAGCCCATTACAAGACCTCTGTCCAAACCATAGTCTCTTGCCTTACCTGCTGTAACTACTTCAAGCTCTGCTGATGTAAAGTCTTCTTCCTTAATAGCATACTTCTCCTCGAGGAATTTAAGAATATTCTTCTTAACTGCATCTGTTTCTTCGCCCTTTAAAGGAATGGAGCCTACTAAAACATTTAAGTCCTCGCCTTCAACTACCTTTGCGCCAGGTTTCTGAAGCTGATCCTGTGAAAGATGAATGAGCAAATCTGAAATACCAACTACAGGGTCGTTTTCATCTTCACCAATTACAACTGAAACCTTGCTTCCGTCTGTTTTGCATACAACACCATGAAGTGCAAGAGGCAATGTAACCCACTGATATTTCTTAACGCCGCCATAATAGTGTGTATCAAGTAATGCCATTTCCTTCTCTTCATAAAGAGGAACCTGCTTGATGTCAAGTCTGGGGGAGTCAATATGAGCTCCAAGAATCTTCATACCATCTTCTAAAGGCTTCTCACCAATTACAAAAAGTGCAAGTGCCTTTCCCATCTGATCAAAGTAAACCTTGTCACCTGCTTCAAGCTTCTTACCTGATTTGATATATTCCTTTAAATCTTTATATCCCTGTTCCTTTGCTAAACGGATAGATTCTGTTACACATTCTCTTTCAGTCTTGCAAACTGAGATAAAGTTCTTATATCCCTCATTAAATTCAAATACTTCCTTCATTCTGGCTTCATCATATTTAAGCCAGGCATTTTTAATCTTCTTTTCTTCTTTCTTACTTTCTGCTTTCTTTGCCATTTTCACTACCTCAAACATATTTTATGCACATATTCCAAAATATGCGCAATTTTTATTATATCAAAATTCAAGTCAAATGTAAAGATTCACAAACAACAAAAGGGCGGATAACCGCCCCTGTATTTTTATTCAAAATTCATTTAGTGTATTTGACTCTGTTAATAATATCTACTTATTTTAAGAATCCTACCATATGATTTGTCATATGACATTTTACTATTTCAAGAAACCTGCCATATAATTTACCATATGACTTTTTATTGTTTCAAAAATCCTACCATATTATTTACCATATAACTTTTTATTGTTTCAAAAATCCTGCCATATGATTTGCCATAGGACATTTTAGTGATGGAACAATCTTGCACCTGTAAAGCACATAACAAGATTTGCCTTATCACAAGCTTCAATAACCAAGTCATCTCTTACAGATCCGCCTGGTTCAGCAACATAGCTTACACCGCTTTTTACTGCTCTTTCAATATTGTCTGAGAAGGGGAAGAAAGCGTCTGAGCCAAGTGCAACACCTGTAAAGGTTGAAAGCCATGCCTTCTTTTCAGCCTTGGTAAATTCCTCGGGCTTTTCTGTGAAAATTGTTTCCCAAACTCCGTCCTTCAACAAATCTTCGCTTTCATCACCAATGTAGAGATCGATAGCATTATCTCTGTCAGGTCTTTTAAGTTCTTCTTTAAAAGGAAGATTTAAAACCTTAGGACACTTACGCAAATACCAATTATCAGCTTTATTGCCAGCAAGTCTTGTACAGTGAATTCTTGACTGCTGACCTGCACCGATTCCAATGGCCTGACCATCAAGTGCATAACAAACTGAGTTAGACTGTGTGTACTTAAGTGTAATCAAGGAAATTATAAGGTCAATCTTTGCACTTTCAGGAAGTTCCTTATTCTTTGTAACAATATTTTCAAGTAAGGTTTTATCAAGCTTGATTTCATTTCTTCCCTGTTCAAAAACAACGCCGAACACTTCCTTATGTTCAATAGGAGCAGGCTTATAATTTACATCAATCTTGATAACACAATAATTGCCCTTCTTCTTTGTCTTCAAAATTTCCAAAGCTTCTTCTTCAAATCCGGGTGCAATGATACCGTCAGAAACTTCAGGCTTCAAAAGCTGTGCAGTAGCAACATCGCAAACATCAGACAAAGCTACCCAGTCACCAAAGGATGACATTCTGTCAGCACCACGAGCACGCGCATATGCGTTGGCAATAGGAGTAAGTTTAATGCTTTCATCAACCCAGTACATTTTCTTTTCAACATCTGATAATTCCTTACCAACTGCTGCACCGGCAGGTGAAACATGCTTAAAAGAAGCCGCACTTGGATAGCCCGTAGCTTCCTTTAATTCTTTTACAAGCTGCCAGCCATTAAATGCATCAAGTAAGTTGATGTATCCTGGTCTTCCATTAAGTACTTCGATGGGAAGCTCACCTTCATTGGCATAAATACGGCTTGGTTTCTGGTTAGGATTACATCCATATTTTAATTCAAGTTCTTTCATATTCTTTTTCGCACCAAAGGTGCACCCCCTTATCAAACATTCTTATTAATTATTCTTGTTTCAAAATTCTGTGTTTCCAAATCAATATATCTTACAAAAAGAGATACCTTATTTTCTTCATTTAAAGCATTCCAAAGTTTATCAGTAAATTCATCAATTTCGCCTTCAACTGAAACCTTTGTGGGTTCACCTTCAAAGCTTGGCAAAGGATTTCCATCGCCAACATAGGTATGAATAAAGAAACCTTCACCGTTAACGGGCTGTTCGTAGGAATATGTGAAACGAAGACAGCTGTCAGGATTGCCTTCATTACTCTTCAAAATAGAAAGCTGTAAAACAGGTCCTTCACCATTCAAATCAACGATACCGGATATTCTCGGAGTATAATTAGGTGCATCAGGTTCAAATTCGCGGCTTCTCAAAGACTGTTCCATTGTAAGTCCTTTTTTCAAGCCTTCAAATACAGTATCTGTCTGATCACCATTTGTAACAACAGTTGTCTTACCAAATACGCGTACAGGAGCATAAATAATAAGTGAAGGATCTGAAAGCTTTGAGGGGTCAAATGCCTGGGTTCTGATTCCATCCCCTTCTGAAACAAACACACGATTTCTTGAGTTTACGCTTCTTCCCATAATGAAATATGCGATAACTGCCTTTTTACCATCCTCTGACTTACCAAGAAGAA
This sequence comes from Lachnospiraceae bacterium, assembly GCA_024403335.1. GTDB lineage: Bacteria > Bacillota > Clostridia > Lachnospirales > Lachnospiraceae > JAKSSA01. The sequence continues at coordinate 34,573 of JAKSSA010000007.1, read as the reverse complement.
TACCTCTTCCGGGATATGCATTCTCTGCGATTTCTTTGAATAAATCTTTTTTCATAAGGTTCATGTCCTCTCTTAATTATGATAAACTCACCGTTACATTTTTTATTTTAGCAATGAAGTTCATTTTATACAATAAAAAAAGCCTTTCTGAAATATGATAAATCAAAAAGACTTTTATTAGTTAATCTAATTTGTTCATAAGCAAAGTGTTTTTCTTTACTTATTAGTTTATTTACTTCTTGCTCATTTGCTCATTTGCTCATTTGCTCATTTGCTCATATGCTTATATGCTTATTGTTTTATTTACTTATTTGCTCATTTGCTTATTTGCTTATTTACTTATTTAATTATTCACTTATTTGCTCATATACTATTTATTACTCGCTGTATATCATTCATACATTTCAACATAGCGTGCTCTTGCTGCTTCTATTTTTTCCCTGCAGCTTAAATAGGCTGTTACAACTGACGGGTCAAAATGGCTGCCTGACAAATCTCTGATAATTTCAGTTGCTTTATCAAAATCAAAAACCTTTTTATAATATCTTGGTGAAGTAAGCGCATCTAAAACATCAGCCAATGCTACTATTCTTGCACTTAAAGGAATATCCTCATGGCTAAGTCTTGAAGGATAACCTGAACCATCCCACCATTCATGATGACAAACAATTATATCACAAATAAGATTTATATCCTCAGGCGGCAAATATTTAGAGAGCAGTTCTCCGGCTATAACCCCTCCGTTAGCAGTATGGGTCTGCATCTCTCTGTATTCATCAGGATCAAGCTTGCCCTTCTTGACTATTATATTTTCACTTACTGAAATCTTACCAAGATCATGCAATGAAGTATAATCTGCAAGCTTTTGTATGAAATCATTTGTCAGAATATCTGTATACTTTCCACTTTCTTTCAAAGTCGTTGCAAGTATTTTAGTATATTCGCTTACCAAACGAACATGTCCTCTCATTCCTCCATCTCGGCTTTCAAAGAGATTTGTAACCTCAAACAATGTAGTTTCTAATTTTTCAATTCGGCCATTTGTATATTTTTGTGCATCGCTGTAATTATTTATGCTTCTCTTAATTTCATAATATCCACATATTATACAAAAAATAAACAAGCACACCATGATGCTGCCTATATAGTCTTCGAAAATGGATAAGTAATAAGCAGACATCGTTATAATTGCACTCAGATACAATACTGCAAAAGCAGCTGCAACAAAGTACATCGACTCATTTTTCTTCTTAAACACTTCTTCAAACATAGTATAGCTTCCAACAATAACAGCTATATAAGTTGTCACATTTATAACAACTAAACCTGAAGAAAGCGAAAACACATTAGTCGCATCCAATATGATAATACCTGCAGTGAATGCAACAAACAGCATACTAAGTAAATGAATCAGCCTAACCTTATTATTGCCCTTTGCCCTATAAGCAATATATTCTACCAAAGCTAAAGGAAGCAAGGAGTAGTAAACAAAATCCAGGTAGAAAGAGGCTTTTGATTTATAGTCTATTATGGAAGCAATGTCCGTAATCGGATAAAGCGAAAATGCTATCAGCATCATAATCAGACCAAGATGTAAAAATCCTCTGTCTTCATCAAGTCCGCTAAAAGCTCTAACCAAATACATAACAAACAGCGAAAAGCCCGTTACAAATAAAGTTATGATGATAATGTAGTTAATAATACCCTGAAGCAGCATGTAGCTGATAATGGAATATGGCGAACCACACACCATCAATGGCACATTGTAGGAGTCGCCTTCTTCTCTTTTGTCGAAACGAATTTCCATCAGATTTGAATCCTTAGGAAGAGTAACGAGATAAGTTGAAAAATTGCTAAAGCGTTTATATTCTTCGTCTGAAGTAAAAATCAATTTACCATCAACAAATATCTTAAAATCAAGTTCCTGTGTCTTAAAATATAAAATGCTTGAAGAAGGTTTAATATTATTCAAGTTATGAAAAAAGGAACATGTTGTCTTTCCATTTGCAAACAGGCCTTTCGCAGGCAAATCAACATATTCGGTTCTAACGCCATCCCAATATTCCCAACCATGATCAAGAATATCTATATCCTTTATATTTTTGCGGGCCTGGGCATACATCAATGAAAACAGCGAAACCACTAAAATAAGTGCTGTTATGAGTATAACCTTCCTAATAACATGCTTATCATCATATTTTCTTCTCTCCTGCATGCCCATATCCCTCCAAAATTCCTTGCCAAAAAGTGAATATACTTCTTACATATTTTACCATAACCTATACCATTTAACAATAATTTTTCTTTTTAGCTCACACCTAACCCCTGTGAAAGATTAGCGTTTTATTTGCAAAGTTCACCATTTTTTCATAAAATAATACTTGCATTTTTTGCGGAATATGATAATATATGTTTCGAACAAATTAGCACTCGTTTGTTAAGAGTGCTAACAAATATAATCAGTACGGTAAGCGCATATGCGTAATCCCGCATCAATAGGAGGCAGTTATGAAGTTAAGACCATTAGGTGACAAAGTTGTTTTAAAACAGCTTGAAGCAGAAGTAACAACAAAGTCCGGCATCATTTTGTCAGGCCAGGCAAAGGAAAAGCCCCAGCAGGCTGAAGTTATTGCTGTTGGTCCGGGCGGAATTGTTGAAGGCAAGGAAGTTGTTATGCAGGTAAAAGTTGGCGACAAGGTAATCTATTCAAAATATGCCGGTACAGAGGTTAAGCTTGGCGATGATGAGTATATCGTAGTTAAGCAGAATGATATCGTGGCAATCGTTGAAGACTGATTAATGTAGGAAAACTATTTTTACGCATATGGTTCTACAAAAAACATTGTTATAAAAAATATTACATGTTTTGGTTTTATCAAAATCAAATATAGATTAACGAAAGGTGAATTTTATGGCAAAAGATATTAAGTATGGTGTTGATGCGAGAGTTGCTTTGGCAGAAGGCGTTAATAAACTCGCAAACACAGTTAAAGTTACCTTAGGTCCTAAGGGAAGAAATGTTGTTCTTGATAAGCAGTTTGGAACTCCATTAATCACAAATGATGGTGTTACTATTGCAAAGGAAGTTGAACTTGAAGATGCTTTCGAAAACATGGGAGCACAGATTGTTAAAGAAGTTGCTACAAAGACAAATGATGTTGCAGGTGATGGTACTACTACTGCTACAGTTTTAGCTCAGGCAATGATTAACGAAGGTATGAAAAATCTTGCAGCAGGTGCTAACCCCATGATTTTGAGAAAAGGTATGAAGAAAGCATGTGATGCTGCTGTTGAAGAAATTCTTAAAATGAGTTCTAAGGTTACAGGCAAGGACCAGATTGCTAAGGTTGCAGCCATTTCTTCTGCTGATGAAGAAGTTGGTCAGATGGTTGCTGATGCCATGGAAAAAGTTTCAAATGATGGTGTTATCACTATCGAAGAATCAAAGACCATGCAGACTGAGCTTGATTTAGTTGAAGGTATGCAGTTTGACAGAGGCTATGTTTCAGCTTATATGGCAACAGATATGGATAAGATGGAAGCTAACCTTGATAGTCCTTATATTCTTATCACAGACAAGAAAATTTCAAATATTCAGGAAATCCTTCCTTTACTTGAACAGATTGTTCAGTCAGGACAGAGACTTTTGATTATTGCAGAGGATGTTGAAGGTGAAGCATTAACTACTCTCGTAATTAATAAATTACGCGGAACTTTCAATGTTGTAGCTGTTAAAGCTCCCGGATATGGTGACAGACGTAAAGCAATGCTTCAGGATATTGCAATCTTAACAGGTGGCCAGGTAATCTCAGACGAACTCGGACTTGATCTTAAGCAGGTTACTATTGATCAGCTTGGTCATGCTAAATCTGTTAAAGTTCAGAAAGAAAATACTATCATCGTTGACGGTGATGGTGCTCCCGAAGACATCGCTGCAAGAGTTGCTCAGATTCGTGCACAGATTGAAGAAACAAAGTCAGAATTCGACAAGGAAAAGCTCCAGGAAAGACTTGCAAAGCTCGCAGGTGGCGTAGCAGTTATCAGAGTTGGTGCAGCTACAGAAACCGAAATGAAGGAAAACAAGCTTAGAATGGAAGATGCTTTAGCAGCAACAAAGGCCGCTGTTGAAGAAGGTATCATCGCAGGCGGCGGTTCAGCATATGTTCATGCAAGTAAAAAAGTTAGAGAAGTTTGTGCTTCTTTAACAGGCGATGAATTAACAGGTGCTGCTATCATCTTAAAGGCACTTGAAGCTCCTATCCGTTGCATCGCTGAAAATGCCGGTCTCGAAGGTTCCGTTATCGTAAGCAATGTATATCACAGCGAACCTGGAATTGGCTTTGATGCTCTTCATTCAGAATATGTAGACATGGTACAGGCTGGTATCCTTGATCCTGTTAAGGTAACAAGATCAGCTTTACAGAATGCTACAAGTGTTGCATCTACATTCTTGACAACTGAGGCTGCTGTTGCTACTATTAAAGAACCTGCTCCGGCAATGCCTCAGGGCGCAGGCGGAATGGGAATGATGTAATACTCGAAAGGTATGGGTTTATTTATGGAAGAAAGAAATTATTGTGAAGCTTATGTCATTTGTGGCATTTCTCCAAAAGACAAAATTAAAAAATACGGCCTCATAGCTTTAACAGCATTCAGCGTAGCACTTGGTTTGGTAATCAACCCTGCCATCTTCCTCGTTTCAGTAATACTCTTCATTGTGGATTATTTTGTTATTCCATCCTTCAATGTTGATTATGAATATGTTTACTGCAATGGACAAATTGATTTTGATAAAATCATAAATAAGAACGGAAGAAAAACACTTCTCAAGATAGACATGGATAATGTAACATTAGTTGCACCAATGTCCTCACATGAGTTTGACGGTGCTCGTTATAACCACACCAAAGAATATAATTTCACTTCTTTAAATCCTGATACTGCTAAAAAATATACTATTTCAGGAACAGTTGAAGGAATGCCTGTATTAATTAACTTCGAGCCTGATTCAAAAATGCTTGAGACCATAAAGAAAAAAGATTCCCGTAAGGTAGTTCTTTAATCTAAATACTTAAGTAATTCTCTAAAAATTAAATAAAATAATATAAGCACATCTTTAAAAGGTGTGCTTTTTTATTCATAAAAAAGAGTTAATCATGATTTAATTTTTAAAAATTGACATAAAACTGCTTGAATTTTAAAAAACTGTCATATATAATGAAAAGATACGAAGTTTTCACATTGTCGTTGTTTTATGCGATACGACAATTATCTATAAATAGTGCCAAAACAAAATAACAAATCAAGATTTAACACCCCGTTATTCACGTTTGGTGCTCCTGTTTTTTCATTTGAGGTGGATTATGGATTTTCCTTTGATTATTATCAGCGTTATTGCTGTTTTATTTACTATTTGGGTCTTGTTCTGGGTTGTTGTCCTTATCTGTGCAGCATGTGTTAATCCCAATATTGTTTATACTAAGAACAATCCCTTTTATCGTTTTATTCTTAAAACACTTAATACAATTGTGATGTGCTCTTGCAATATCAAAATAAAAGCAAGTGGCAATGATATCATTCCGAGTGACGGCAATTTTCTTATCGTATCAAATCATCTTTCTAAATTTGATCCTTTAGTATTGATGCACGTACTTAGAAAAAGAAACATTTCCTTTGTTTCAAAAACTTCAAACTTAAAGATTCCAATCTTTGGAAAAATAGCAATCAGAAATTGTTTTATTCCGATAGATCGTGCCAATGTTGGTTCATCATTCCAATCACTAATGGATGCATCAGAAATACTTCAGGAAACTAATGTTTCTGTTGGCATCTACCCAGAAGGGACCCGTAATCGTACAGATGCATTACTTCTTCCCTTCCATGACGGAATCTTCAAAGCTGCGCAAAAAGCTTCAGTTCCCGTACTTGTTGTCACAGTGCATGGAACCGATAAAATACACAAGAATGCGCCATTAAAAAGATCAGTTGTAAATGTTGACTTCTGCGGAGTTATCACTCAGGAATATGTAAAATCAAACTCCTCACATGCAATTGCAGACACAGCTCGTGAAATGATGCTTGAAAGCATAAGCAAATACAATTAGCAGCATCGTTATAATTAAATGTTTCAACTATAATTTAAATATCACAAGCCATGATTTTAATAGAATCGTGGCTTTTTATTACACTAAAATTTGTTTTACAATAAGTATTAATGTTGGATAAATTTCGCTTTATAAGATCGTGAACTTTGATATTTATTACATCTTTCATAAACCTATCTTTCATAAAATCAAAGCTTTTAACATCTTACACAAATCTTAAAATCTCAGTCTTTATCATTTTACATAAGTCATAAAAAGCTTATTTTTAGCCCTGGTCATCCCGACATATATTATCCTTCTCTCCTCTTCAACATCCTGCTGTTCATTTCCATTAAAAGAATATGCATTATCATTGCCGAACTCCATCAAAGATGCAAGAAAGACAATGTTATACTCAAGTCCTTTGGCTTGGTGAATAGTCATTATGTTAATTTCTTCTTTTCTATGATTATTAATATCTTCCTTTTGGGTATTGTTACTGTTTACATGTTTACAGTTTCCCTGTTTGCAGTTTACATTATTACTGTTTACATTTTGGCATTTTCCCTGTTTGCAGTTTACATTATTACTATTTACATTTTGGCAGTTTGTATTTTTAATGTTAGTTGATGACCCATTTTTCGTATAATTCAAACTAAAATCATTTTTCATTGTACTAACTTTGTTGATTAGGTCCTCAATGCTATCATTAGTGGATGTCTGTTTAAAAATTTCTTCAAACATACATTTTTTCAAGTTCTTTTGTTCCAGTTCCTTAGAATAGCCAAGAACATTCTGAATATATTTCATACCTGCCCTCGCAGACAACTTTTCCAATACAACTTCCTTGTCAATAAAATTTCTGAATCGTGCTGCAGCTTGTTTAGAATATGTCCTTTCAAGCAGATTTTCTATTTCTTTTACTGACATAGCTTTATAAGTGAAAATGTTCCTTGGAAGATTTAACGAAGAAACACTATTTATCAATAAAAGGTTCCTGCAAAACCTGCTTTTCTCTTCTTCCATTAAATCTTCATCTTCTGACTTGGAAGCCTGTAAAGAAACTTGCAATGAAATCTTCAAAAATGCAATGACTTCCTCAAAAAATTCAGTTTCTTCTTTTTCCGTTTCTTTCTTCTTTACAGAAAGATGCATACCATGGCTGTTTAGATATCTTTCCATGTTCTTAACATCTTTATTGTTTCTGTATAAAATTACTATATCGGAAGGTGCTACTCCCTGAATTAATAGCCGTTCTATTTGTTGATATATGTACAATTGCTCATCTTCAAAACTATTAAATTCTTTACTAATGACATCATCTTTATTGGGTAGCTTACCTGCCGCTGAGCGCATTATTTTTTCGAATCTGTTTTTATTTTTTGCTATATATTTATTTCCCGCTTCAACAATAGCGCTTGCTGACCTGAAATTATCTTCAAGCTTGATTACAGTTGTATCTTCAAAATCTTCAATAAACCGCTTCATTATCATTGGATTAGAGCCTCTGAAACCGTATATACTTTGGTCCTCATCACCAACCGCAAAAACATTATGTCTTGTGGAAGACAGCAGCCTTATTGCTTCATATTGCACAGCGTTTATATCCTGAAACTCATCAAGCAAAATATATTTATATTTATCCTGCAAATAACTGCAAAGTCTTGGCTCATCTTTAAGCATTCTGACAAAATGAATCAGCATATCTTCAAAATCCAAAAATCCATTACTCTTAATCAGTTCGAAATAATATTCAAAAATGTCTGAATACGAGTCCTGCACCTTTTCTTCTGAAACTTTATATCGTTCAGCTTCATTTATCATAGTAATAACATGTTCAGCTTCTTCGCTTTCTTTTCCAAATATTGCCAAAGCCTCAGACATATACTTTTTCTTCACATTCAAGTCTGCAAAAGTAAGCTTTGGAAAATGGCCATATTTTTTCAACAAATAGAAAAACACACTATGAAAAGTTCCGAACATCACTCCATTGCTTTCTATTCCGTTTTCATCACTAAGCTGCCGACATCTCCTTTCCATTTCTGCAGCAGCTGATTTCGTGAAAGTAATGACTAAAATATTTTCAGGTTTTATGCCTTCTTCGCACAGACGGGCAACCCTGTTTGTCAATACTGCTGTCTTACCTGACCCCGGGCCTGCTATAACCATCATAGGACCATCTTTATGTTTTATTGCATTCATTTGCATTGAAGTAAATTTCATATTTACATATTAGCACTTTATTTTGTCATTGTCAATATTTTATTATCACTTGATACTTAATTTAAGTAGCAATTATTTAATTTTTCAAGAATGTTTCATATCAACACACCCTAAAAGTGTTATTGAAGCCCGACTAAAAAACATATTATAAAAAAGTTACAAAAGCCTAACTAAATGCATATCCCAAAAAAATAACAAAGGCTTTACTAAGTGCATATCCTAAAATAATTACAGAAACCTAACTAAAAACACATCCTAAAAAAGTTATAAAGCCCGACTATAAAACATATTTTAAAATAATTACAAAAACTTGGCTGAGAATATATATTCAGGGAAAAAGTTATCAAAGCCTGAAAGTCTTTAAAGTCTTAAAAATGGTGTTATAAAAACTAAGACTTGCTTTTATTTGACAATTCAAGTATCATATATTGTTACAAAAGAAATGACAATTTCACGAAAACACAAACAGTGAGGTAGATAAAAATGGCAAAGATTAGAACACGTTATGCACCAAGCCCAACAGGCAAAATGCATGTAGGAAATTTAAGAACAGCTCTTTACGAGTTTCTTACCGCTAAGCATGAAGACGGCACATTCATTTTCCGTATCGAAGATACAGATCAGGGACGTTTTGTTGAAGGAGCTACTGAGTTTATATACAGAGTTATGGAAAAAACAGGACTTACATACGATGAAGGTCCTGGCAAGGAAGGCACTGTAGGTCCTTATATTCAGTCTGAGCGAGTTAAGTCAGGTCTTTACATGGAATATGCTAAAAAGCTTGTTGAAAAAGGAGAAGCATATTACTGTTTCTGCACAAAGGAAAGATTGGACAGCTTAAAGACTGTTGCAAATCCTGATGCCGATGATGAAGATGACGAAAAGCTTATTAGAAAATATGACAAGCATTGTCTCAGTTTGTCAAAAGATGAGATTGAGGCTAATCTCAAGGCTGGTATGCCTTTTGTCATCAGACAAAACTCTCCCACTACAGGAACAACTTCTTTCACAGATGTTAATTATGGAACAATTTCAGTAGATAACTCTGAACTTGACGATATGATTCTCATCAAGTCAGATGGTTTCCCTACCTACAACTTTGCAAATGTAATTGATGATCATTTGATGGGTATTACTCATGTAGTAAGAGGTAACGAATACCTTTCTTCAACACCTAAATACACACTCCTTTACAAAGCTTTTGGCTGGGATGAACCTACCTATATTCATCTCCCGCTTGTTACAAACGAGGAACACAAAAAGCTTTCTAAGAGAAGTGGTCATGCAAACTTCGAGGACTTGCTTGAGCAGGGCTTTTTACCTGAAGCAATCATCAATTTTATTGCTTTACTTGGCTGGAGTTCAGGTACAGAAAAAGAAATTTTCACTTTGGACGAGCTTATTAAGGAATTCGACTATCATCATATCAGCAAGTCTCCTTCTGTTTTTGATATGACCAAGCTTCGTTGGATGAATGGCGAATATATCAAAATGCTTGATGACCAGAAATATCTCGAACTTGCCGTTCCTTATGTAAAGGCTGTTGTAGATAAAGATTTGGATTTAAACAAAATCGCAATGCTTGTAAAGACAAGAATTGAGACACTTTGTGACATTGCTGAGAAAATCGATTTCTTTAATGAATTACCGGAATATGACCCCGAAATGTATGTTCATAAGAAAATGAAGACAACCAAGGAAAGCTCTCTTGAAGTATTAAAAGAGCTCCTTCCTCTTCTTAAGTCAAATGATGACTATAGCTTTGGCGGTGTAGAAAAGCTTTTGATGGACTACATCACAAAGAAAGAAATCAAAAACGGTCAGGGATTATGGCCTATTCGTACTGCTGTTTCAGGAAAGCAGATGACTCCTGGTGGAGCATATGAAATCATGGAAATTCTTGGAAAAGATGAATCAATTAGAAGAGTCGAGGCCGCTATCGATTTGCTTGAAAAATCAATCTGATTTAAATTATAAATCACATAATTAAAAAATAAAGAGAGGCTGTGAAAAAATGATTTCATTTCTTCACAGCCCCTTTTAAATTGCAAATTATATTTTTTACTGCAAAAACTTTAAATCTCAATCCAAAAAGCTTTCGTAATCTTCTTGTATTTAAAGTTCTTTCTTAAATACTCTTACCTTAAATCTTTTTGTCTTAAATATTATTGATAAATATTCTTGTCTTAAATATTCTCATCAGGCAATTGCTTTTACATTATTCGCTTCAGCAAGAACTGAATCGATCTTATTCTGGATTCTTTCAGATACCATTGTTGCAATCTCTACAGCAGTCATATCCTTATATTCCTCATAGCAAATAGGTGGCAGATAATGAATCTGAACCTGAACCTTCTTAATTGACTGTATATCAAATGGCTTATAGCAGTCAATCAATGCCACAGGAACTATCGGAGCATGATTTCTGGTTGCTGTTTTAAAAGCGCCTGCTTTAAATGTTCCAAGCTTATTTCCTTCCTTACTACGCGTTCCCTCAGGAAAAATCAACAAATTTCTTCCACCACCGACAAACTTCGAAGCCTCAGTTATAACCTGCATTGACTGTTTAATATCTTCCCTGTCCATGTAAAATGCTCCGAGGATAGTTAAAATCCATTTAAGCATAGGAGTATTTTCCAATTCTTTTTTCGATATTACACTGAAGTGTCTGTCAAAGGTTGAAAGGAGGCATAACGAATCAAACAATCCCTGGTGGTTAGGTGTGAAAATAAAGCCATCCTCTTTTGGTATATTTTCCTGTCCCTGGCAAATGACCTTTACATTACCGGCTTTAATAACTTTACCTGCCACTTTGTGAATCCACTTATAACCGCCGTCCCGGTCCTTCTCAGCTTTTCTTAAATGGTACCAGACTTTGTAAAAATAGTAAGGTAAAACGAAAAAACTATTGATAAACATTAAAACAATACGCATGACAATTCCTCTTTAGAATGAATCCTTATAACCTTCAAGAAGTTTAATTTTTGAAGGATGCTTAAGCTTTCTTATCGCTTTAGCTTCAATCTGACGAATTCTCTCTCTGGTAACACCAAATTCTGAACCAACCTGTTCAAGAGTTCTCGGGATACCATCGCCTATACCGTATCGTCTCTCAATAACTTTTCTTTCTCTGTCTGTCAAAAGTCCCAAAACCTTCTCGATCTGCTCATGAAGAATAGCGTCTTCAGCAGCCTTTTCAGGGCTTACCGCTGTTGTATCGGGGATAAAGTCTCCACGATGTGTATCATTTTCTTCACCGATAGGATCATCAAGCGAAATAGGTTCTGCTGAAATCTTCAAAATCTCACGAACTCTTTCAACAGGCATTTCAAGTGCTTCTGCCAATTCCTGCTCAGAAGGTTCTCTTCCAAGTTCCTGTACCAAAGCTCTCGAAGCTCTATATACCTTATTAATCACTTCTGACATATGAACCGGAATACGAATGGTTCTTGACTGATCAGCAATAGCTCTTGTAATAGCCTGACGAATCCACCATGTAGCATAAGTTGAAAACTTATAGCCTTTTCTGTAATCGAACTTGCCAACAGCCTTCAAAAGACCCATGTTACCTTCCTGAATTAAATCAAGCAAAGTCAAACCGCGTCCAACATATTTCTTTGCAATATTTACTACCAAACGAAGATTTGCATTTGCAAGCTCATGCATTGCGTTTACATCGCCCTCTTCTATTTTCTTAGCAAGAACAGTTTCCTGTTCCATGGAAATCAATTGATAAGAAGAAATCTCTTTAAGATACTGCTTTACAGGGTCATCAGACATCGCAATCTGAATAGCGTTTCTTTCTTCCTCACTGGTAGTTTCTTCACCATCTGCTAAAGTGAAGCATGCATCATCGCCATAAGAAGCTTCATCAAGTGATTCAACAAGGCAAATGTTCTTATCTTCCATATAAGTATAAAACTGTTCAACTTCATCTGGTGATAAGTCCTTAGCACACTCTGTAGCTTGATCAAGCAAAACTCGTCTTTGCTGGCTCTGACCAATCTTTTCAACTTCCTTACATGCTGCAGCTAATCCAAAGCTCATGTTTTCAGGCATAATCGTCCTTTCTAAGGGGTATCAGCCCCCTGTACAATTGTTTTTTGTACAACAAGAATCGCACTTGCTATGCAAGTGCCAAAAAAGTGTACCATATATATATTTGATTGTAAAGAAAAAAGCTTTTTGGCCCAGAATTTCTATTTACGAATTTATTTTCTTTTCCGGCACCACGTAGGTAACTGCGCCCGGAACCACACTGATTCTGCTGCTCTTAAAAGCACCTGCAAACTCTCCATCAAGAGCCCAGGGTATTTCCTCCTTACTTTCAAACAATACCTTTTTTATTTTGCGACAAAAAATGTTGCTGTTTGTAAACTTTTTTGCCGTTAAATCTGCTATTATTAAATCAAGCTCAACCAAATTCTTCGGTCGGCGAATTAACAACATCTCAAATACACCATCATCTATCTTAACATTATTTCCCATAAATTTACGGAAACCACCGACAGAATCAGAGTTCAATATCATGCCATAAAGGAATTCTCCACCAAAGGTTTCTTCCTTACCCTCCGCATCCGTAATTACACCATCACAATGAATGGTTTTTATCTGAGTCAGTTTTGATATTCCCTGTAAAATATATGCTGCATGTCCAAAGGCATTTTTCAGTTTCTGACTTGTTCCATACGAAACATCAGAAAACAGTCCAAAAGCTGCGGTATAAGTAAAATACCTGTTATTGAACTTACCTGCATCACTTATAAAAGGAACACCAAGTACTGCCGTCTTAGTCGCTTTGATAATATCTTTGCTTATTTTTAAAGTATAACCAAAATCATTGGTTGTACCGGTTGGAATATAACTTATTGGAATATCTTTTCCGGAATTAATGACGCCATTAATTACTTCATTAAGCATTCCATCTCCACCGGCACAAGTAACAGAAGAAAGACAATCACCTTTTGCAAGCTTTTCAACCACATGCCATGCATCCAAAGGTGCAGTTGTCGGATGAACAATAAGTTCGTTTTCATTAGCAGACAAAATATCAATTACCTGCCTAAGCTTCAAAACGAATTTTCCCTGACCCGCATGTGGATTATAAACCAGCAAATCAAACTTTTGCATTTTACTTTACCTCGACTGCCTTTCCTAATGTTGTCGAATATATCCAAATCTCACTGACTTCTTTGCCATAATATAGACGAAGAGCTCTGCTATAAAGTTCCAATTGTTTTTTATATTTTTTGACAAGTGTTTCTTCGCTTCCGTCATTTACTTTATCGGTCTTATAATCAAGGAGAATAACCTTTTCATCTTCTATAAAATAAGCATCTATTATACCTTGAACTAATAGAATTTCATCTTCTGTTTCAATTTCAGAAAATAATTCTTTTTTAGGAATTCCAAGCACAAAAGGATGTTCTTTATACAATAAATGAGCTGCATCTGCTTTTGCCATTCTCTTTCCAAGCTCAGTTTCAAACAATCCATTTATTTTTTTGTCATCCAAAGCCTTTAATTCTTTCGAATCAATAAGCCGAGAATCAGCCATAGCCTTTATCTGTCTTTTTATCTCCAAAAAATCAAATGATGACTTAAAAATATCACTGAAATTCAGTAATTCGTATATTTTATGATAAAGTGTGCCCTTTTCAGCTGCAGTAAGTCCAAATGACTTGGGAAGCTTGTCAACTGAGATTTCGTTCCTATAAGAATTATTATCTGCTTCTCCTTCCCTGTAAAGTTCTTTCACCTCTGAAGCAAGTTCTTTAATCTTAGTTACACTAAGTTTAAAAGGAGTGTTAGCCAGTGCCTTATAATGATACTCATATCCATTGACTTTTTCAAGATTTCCTATCAGCTCTTTAACTCTATAATCTTCATAATCCTTTGACTTAAATTTTTCTAAGCGTTCAAAAAATCTTTCATATGCCAAGTCATCAGAAGAGAAATCTCGTTTTTTACTCTCAAATTCTATTTCCTTATTGATAACTTCCCATGAAGAATTTGCATCTTGATTCAAAGAAAGTGCCATTTCAAATAAATCTCGTAAAGATTTAGCATCGCTATAGCGTACAAGCATTTCATATTCTTTAAATTCTTCAAACAGCTTTTTTAACTGCAAAGAAGTACTTCTGTCTTTTTCGATACGGTCAAGCATCTCATTGCTTAATTTGTAAGGTACTTCGTGTTTATTCACATCCTTTGTTGTTGTTACAATAAGCTTCTCCTTTGCTCTTGTTAAAGCAACATAAAGTACACGCAATTCTTCGTTTATCATATCTTTGCGCTTTCTTTCTGCAAACATAACTCTGGCATATGTTTTAAATTTAAGTCTGCGCTTATTTTCATGATAATTTCCTGCAATGCCATATTCCGAAGCCAAATCATTAACATCCTGCTCCTTAGGGTTAATAAGTATTTCTTCCTTTAAATCTCCTGTATTAAAACCTTTTCCCATTCCACAAAGGAACACTATCGGGAATTCAAGTCCTTTGCTTTTATGAATAGTATATATTCTGACATCATCTGAATCTGAAAACTCGTCTCCTGCTTCCTCAACCGGCACATTCAATTCTTTCTGTCGCTTTACTTCAACAATAAAATCATATAAAGAATATCTCTGCTGTGCTTCATTCTTTTTAGCAATCAAAACAAGCGTGTTAAGATTACTTTGCTTAGCTTCTCCTGAAGGCAAAGTCCCAACCAGATTGTAATAGCCTGTTCTTTCATATATTTCACTGATAAGTTCATGAACTGACCATTTATTTTTATTCTTTTCAATTTCGTTATATATGGCAAAGAATTTTTCAAGCTTGGCTTTTGCATTTGACAGGCCTTTAGCTATAGTTAAACGATCCTCGCTGCCTTCCTTCAAATCAACGCCTTTTTTCTCAAGATTATCTCTTACTGCCTCAATTGAACTATCTATATCAGAGTTTACAAGCTTAATAAATGAGTCAAAAAGATATTCTTTAGCTGTCCACTTTTTATCAGCAACTTTTTTGTTTCTCTCTCCATCTTCATCATCATCTTCAACTTCAACATGATCGCCATAGACAGCTTTTATAAATGATAATTCTTCTGAATTAAGTCCGATAATCGGTGAATATGCCACTGTTGCTGCAGGAACATCATCTCTTGGGTTATCAAGGATATTAAGCATTGAAGTAATTACATTTACGACATCTGACTCATAATATGACTGCTCAACGCTAAACTTAACGCCTATCCCAAGTTTTTCAAGTTTTTCCTTGTATATGCGGCCTGATGTTTTTCCTTCGCGCAAAAGAATAGCTATATCTGAAGCTTTAGCAGGGCGCATCATTTTGATTTCCTTGTCCCAAACAGGTATGTTCTCAACACCTGTTATAATATCTTTTATGCGCTTTGTAACATAACCGGCTTCTGCTTCTACTTCTCCCTCAGTTTCTATAGCCTCATCATCTGATTTCTTCTGTGGAAATGGATTTTCATCATCCGAATCATCATTTAATAAATCTGCAACAGAAGCAGCTTCTTCAGCTGAATCAGCATTTTTATTCTTATCAAAAAGAAGTCTGATATATTCTGATTTATTACAGGGCTTATCATTATCAAGGTCTTTAAAAGCAAAATTCAATTCTGCTTCCTTATCATAATTGAAACCGCAGTATTCGTTTTTCATTATGCTTCTGAATATTTCATTAATTGATTCGAGAACGCTGTATCTGCTTCTGAAATTCTGCGACAATTCTATAAGATAGCTTTTTGCAGCATAAGCCTGCTCGCAGTGCTTCAAAGCTTCAAATTCCTCTGCATTTGAATCGTTAAGTCGTTCAAAGCTCTTATATTTGCCAATAAAAAGAGCCGGCTTTGCATTTCTGAAAGCATAAATACTTTGTTTAAGATCGCCAACCATAAACATATTAGGATGGCCTTCTTCTTCTCTTGATATCGATTTTAATATATATTCCTGTAAATCATTACTATCCTGATATTCATCAATAATTATTTCATCAAATTTAGTGCGAAGCTCTTTAGCTACCTCTGTACACTCGAAATTTTCAGGATTAATCAAAATGTCTAAAGCTGCGTGTTCTATATCAGAAAAATCATATTTATTATCTTCTTTTTTTGCAACTGCAACATTATTCCTGAATTTCAATACAACTTCAAGCAATGCTACCATTTCATCGTTTGAAGCTTTTGTCATTTGGTTTAAAACATTTCGATCAAGTTTAAAAAAGCTATGAATACTTTTTACTTCAGCGCTGACTTTTTCATGCTCTGATAAAGCACCTTCAATCAGTTTTTTATATCGTATGCCTATTTCTGTTCCTTTTTCATAATCATCCTTTTTAGGATAAAGAGAATTTCCTCTTTTCCAGCATGTAGCTGGTCTTTTCAGTGTGAAAAAATCGTCAGCTAACCATGAAGAAATTGAATTTACATCTGCTTTTGCTTTAGTATAGAATTCATAATATTTTTTTTTTTTTTTTTCACAACGAGCAATTTTTTGATTAATTAAATCCTTCTCATACTGACAAACTACCAAACCAAGGTTATCTTCATTAATAACAATGCCAAGTTTTTTACTTATCGCATCAAGTTCTTTTAAAGTCTCATCACTTAATGCTGAAAAAGGAATCCCGGCTTTATTTGCTATGTCCTCATAACCAAGCTTCTGCTGCATATTCTCCAAGGCAACAGTTGTATCAAATAAATCATATAGACCTGCAATAGTCTTTATTTCCTTGTTGATAAATGCCTGAAAAGCATTAATAAGCTTTTCAACATATTCCTTATACAATGAAGTGTCCGTAAATGGTATGTCTGAAGATAAAACCTTAATCTGATTTTCAAGCCACTTTTCCGGCCATGGATAGCTTTCAAGCTGTTGATCAATATTAAGTATGGCATTCTTTAAATTAGCATTCTTTCTTGCACTTCCGAAAGATTTGATAAGCCTCTTTATTCTTTTATCTCCTGACTCAAGAAGCTCTTCGATCATTTCATCCAAAGTATCTTCCTTCAAAGCATTTATATCCTTTGCCTCTACAAGATTATATGCCGGTTCAAATTCCGTTTTAAAAAAGTAATTATGTACTATGTATCCGCAGAATTTATCGATGGTTGAAATATTTGCCTGTGGAAGAAGTTTAATCTGCCTTCTAAGATTTTCATCTTCAGGATTTTCTTCTATCATTTTATTCAATGTCTTTTCAATCCTGTCGCGCATTTCTTTAGCGGCCATTCTTGTGAAAGTAACCACAAGCAATTTGTCAATGTCTGTTTTGTTTTCCGAAGCTGTAATTCTGTCTATAATATGCTCAACCAAAACCATTGTTTTACCTGAGCCGGCAGCTGCAGCAATAAGCAGATTTGAATTTCTCTGCTCAATCGCATTTATCTGATTTTTAGAATATGGGATATCACATTTTCTCATTCAGTTCTGCCTCCATCAAATCTATAATTTCTTCCTTTTTGCCATTAATCTTTCTTTTTTGTAAATCCTTACAATCTCTCTTTTCAGTACTAAAACCACAGGTTTCCTTATAATCGCAGTAAGTACAATGCATGCTGTCACACCTTGTCTTTGAAAATTCACCGCTTAATATCTGCTTTGCAACCAACTGAGCCTTATGAATTGAGTAAGAAAGTATTATTTCAAGCTCTCTTTTTGTAAAAGCTATTTCAGAAGTTTTTTTATCAAGTCTTGCTGCTAAAGCATCTCCCTCATTACTACGCTTAGTAAGAGTAATGTTTACGTTTTTTGACTTAACACCATTTGACACAAAAGGATAAGCCGATATCAGCTCTTCGCCATTGTCATACTGTTTTCTTTCCTCCTCATCAAGCTTTTCCTCCACTTCAGAAGCATCAACACCACTTTTCGTTAATTCTTCTCTTTTAGTTTCTTTATAAGCCTTTCTTCCTGCCAAATCATATAAATCATTGTCTAATCCACCTACGACATTTCTTTCTAAGGCAAACATTCCACCAAGTTTCAGATCCTTAAATATATCTGTTTCAAAAGACTCATCGAAAACAGACATGGAATCTATATCCCCTGTTGAATCAGTATCTTCATACTCCAACATATCTTTAAAAAGGCTGTCAACTATGTCTGATTTTTGTGCTGCCTCCACATTGTTTTTAACATCTGAAATAGTCCCACTTGCAAGTTTTGATATATCCATATCTTTTGTTGTTAAATATTCCATTGGTGCATAAAAAGCGCCTGCGAATTCAACGGGCATTTCAGGATACTTTTCAGAAAGTTCCTTACGAATGGAAGCAAAATACAAAGGAAGCTGAAAATCAAGTCCTTCATAAAGTTTTTTAAGTGAAAAAGATTTTGTTTTACTGCTTGACTTATAGTCAACAAGCTTGACAAATATTCTCCCCCACTTTTCCATTATGTCAAATCTGTCGATTGTACCATGAAGCTTTATCTTATCATCTTCATAATTAAATCTGTGTTCAAAGCCCTCTGGAACAAAATCGCTTTTTGATAACTGATAAGTAGCAATATCAATATAAGATAATGAAACAGTCTTTATTTCCTGAATTTTAGAAGCGTCTGATGCATTTTCCTTATCAAACTTACCATTCTCAGCCACAAGCTTTTCTACTACCTTTTCAACCATTTCAATACGCTTTTCTCTTGCGACTTCTCCAGGTTTAATACCGGGCATTTCTTCCTTCACCATTTTAAAATACTGTTCCATAACAGCATGAAGTATCGTTCCATATTCATTCGACTGGACATTATCTGAAACTCTCGGTTCCAAGCCCAAACCATACTTCAAGAAAAATTCAAAAGGACATTTTACAAAGCTTTCAAGACGGCTTATTGTACTATTAATAACCTGTCCATATAAACACTTAGCCGCAATGCTGCCATTTCCCCTCTCATAATAACGTCCTGTGGCATTGTTGATATATTCATATAATTCTTCACTGTCAAGAGAGGTAGCAAGTGCCATCAAAATTTCCTCATCATCCCATTCCTCACTATCTTTTTTACCAAGTGACTTTAAGTAATCTGACAATTTCTTAATAAACCAGCTTTTACCTTTATCATCGCGAAGAATATCAAATACCTCGTCTTTTATTTTTTCTTCTACAACTATATTGTTAAATAAATCCTTAATCTTCAAAAGATATGGTGATACAGTTCTGGCTTCACCATCAGAAACCTTCGCAAATGAAAAGGTAATCTGATTTAATGCTTTACCAAGTAACTGATAAAGATAAAATTTCTCTATCTCAATTGAGCGAATTCCATTCGGTGCAAGATATACACCATTTTCTTCTAACTTTTCCTTATCATTGTCTGATAATAATCCTGTGCCGGATGCATTCTTGGGTAAAAATCCATCATTCATACCAAGAACATACAGTTTCTTAACACCTTCAATTCTTGTTCGCTCTATATCACCAATAATAACATAATCATCTGAAGTAGGAACTGAAAGAACACTCACACCTGACATACCGGTACTTATAATTCCAAACAATTCCTTGATATTCATGATTTCATTTCCCAAAAGTTCATCACATTCTGATAAAACTTCATCCAAAACAGTGAAAGAAGCTATCAGCTCGTGCTTTCTTCTTTCATCCTTCATGTTCTCGGCTTTATCTGCTATTTCCTCAATTCTTTTTTCAAGAGATATCTTATCGAAGAACCTTCTCAAAGCATTAATTTTCAGAGTAGTATTTTTCTTTTTATCAGACAGATATGCAACAATATCCCTTGTCTCACTCATCAATTTAATTCTATGTTTTTCAACATTAGACAAATCAACAAATTTTACTGTCTGAGCTTTTTTCTTAAAAGGCGTCTCTTTGCTCACATATTTTATGCTGGCAGATATTAAATAATTCTCAAAATCACAGGCATCTTCACTGTTCCAGCCTGACAATAAAGTTTTGACATAGCCAATAACAGATTCCTTTCTGTAATTGTTTACTGCCATTTCAAAAAGACAGGTTATAAAAACTCCAAGTTCACTTTCTATCAGTGTACGACCGGCATCATAAAAAGAAGGCACTCCTATATTCTTAAGCGCACGAGCCATGGTTTCTCCATAAACACCAATATCACCACAAATGATGGCGATGTCTTTATATCTCAAGTCTTCTTCAACCAAATCCTTTAGTATCTGAGTTGCAACCATCTTACATTCATTTTTTTCGTCAATCGCAGAAAAAATACGAATATTACCACTGCTGTTTGTTCTTACAATTCTGCCAACCTTAAAAATATTCTGTTTAAGATATTCGATATCATCAGATGCAAAATTCTTTCCATCAATAAAGACAGGTTCTTCAAAAAGCTTGCCTGCTTCTGAAGTGAGCTTTTTAACAATATTTATATAATTTTCTGACATTTCAAAAAAGCTTCTGTGCTTTTTTTCGCTTCTGCCTTCATAGGTTGCAACAAAATATACATCTTCAGCAACAGCTATAATCTGACGGATCAGTCTGTACTGAGATGGCGTAAAGCCGGTAAAATTGTCAAAATAAACTACCGAATTATTAATAGGTTCATAGCTTCCAAGATTTTCTGCGAGACAATCGTATAAACCTTCTCTTGGAAGTAAGCCATCTTTAAAATGTGAATCAAATTCCTCATATAAAGTTACGATATCAGCAAGTTTCTTCTTAAAAAGCTCACCTTCTTTGATATTCTCTGAATACTCTCTAAGCTTTGCAGGTGTTATATCATACTGATAAAATTCAGATATGGCAGATTTAACCTTGTCTATAAAGGTATCACTCTTCACATAGCTTTTATAAAGTGACAAATTTTCAGACATTTTAAGCATTACACGCTTAACAAGCATTCGTTTACCTGACTCGCCAAGCATCTTTATATCTTTACCGGCTAATTTCCTTACACGAGAAAAAAGCAGTTCAAGACTGACTACATCAATGTTCATCAAAACATGGTCAGGATGATTCTCCACAAGATTCTTCTGAGTCTGCAAAGTAAACTGGCTGGGAACTACATAAAAATAGTTCTTATCGGGATTCTCCTTTGCCTGTCTGATTATTTCTTTATAAGCATATGTTGTTTTTCCTGAGGCAGCTTGTCCTAAAATAAATCTGACCATATCCTAAAATCTCATTCCTTTCGTCATTAAAAAAATCGAATGTATGTTTGCCTTTATTATATATATCTTCACCTTAAAAGTCAAGGCTTAAAAGTCAAGGGTTAGAAGTCAATACAGCTAAATAAACTATATCACGATACATGTCCGAAAAATAGGTCAAAAAAATGCTCACCACTAAGATGAGCATTAAATTTTCATAAAAAATCATATAATCATGAAAAATCAAAATCCATGAAATTGTATTTGTCAGCATATGGGCTCTTCTCATTCAGGAAGCCTACGCCGATAACTCCAGGGCCTGTATGAGCACCGATTGCACAACCAATCTGTGCCTCGATAAACTTCTCGATACCATATTTTTCTTTCAAGGTTTCTTCGAAAGCTTTCAAAGTATCATAGCAATCTGAATGAACTACACCAACCGGTGAATTCTTTAAATCATAAGATCTTTCCTTAGCTATCTCAACGAGTCTTGCTATAGCTTTTTTTCTTGTTCTTATTTTCTCGATTGGTACAAGCTTACCCTCATCATCTACTTCAATTATAGGCTTTATGTCAAGAACACCACCTGCGATGTAAGCAGTCTTTTTTACTCTTCCGCCCTTGTAAAGATATTCAAGCGTTTCAACGGTAAAAAGATGTTCCAGATGATCTCTGTGCCACATTAATCCATCAACTATTTCCTCTTTTGTTGCACCCTGTTCTAACATCATCAATGCCATTACGACAATCATGCCAAAACCAATGGATGCACACTTACTGTCTACTACTGTTATATCAAAATCAGGAAATTCCTCTTTAAGTTCTTCAACAGCTAACATAGCTGCCTGATAGGTTCCTGCAATTCCTGTTGAGAAACAGGGATAAATAACTGCATCACCTTTTTCAGCAAATGGTCTGAAATGATCATAAAACATCTGCTGGCTTACATGGTAAGTTGATATCTTAGCGCCTTTTCTTTGAATGTCATAAAACTGTTTAGGCTCTATTGTTTCGCAATCAAAATAATCTTTATCATCAATTACAACAGGTGTAGGTATAACATGAAGATTATACTTTTCTTTTATTCTTTGTGAAACATCAGTTGCTGAGTCCGTAATAATTACCAATGCCATAAAATCATCTCCCTTTCACAAACCCTTATGCCGGCATTTTATCACAATTAATAAAATAAGTAAAATGATTACAAAAAAACTAATCAAATACTAATCAAACGCTTTCAAATATTATTCAAACACTTGCAAACGCTTTCAAATACTGTTCAAATACGTTCAAATAATAATCATTATTCAACATCAACATTGATTTTCTCAACCTTGACATTTCTTGCATTTTCAAGTCCCTTTACATTGATGTTCTTATTAACCTTTGCATCATATGTATCAGCTCTCATAACATCAGTAATGTCAAAGCCTGTGGTTTCTTTGATTGATTCAATGGTCTTTGCCAAAACAGTTGGAACATATCCACCCATCTGACCAACTCCTGTTGTACCATTTCCACCATCAATAATTGTAACCTTGTCAATAGAGTTAAGAGGTTCTGCGATAGCCTTTGCCATTTCAGGGAGCTTGTTGACAATCATTTCTGTCATAGCTGCCTGACCATACTTCTTCATAGCCTCAGCCTTCTTGTCAATTGCCTCTGCTTCTGCAATACCCTTTGCGGCAATTGCAGCTGCTTCTGCTTCACCTACGGCCTTAATACCTTCAGCTTCCTTAACTTTAGCATACATATCAGCTTCAGCCTGAGCTTTTCTTGCCAATGCTTCCTGTTCCTTTTCGAAACGTTCAGCTTCAGCCTTCTTCTGACGCTCATACAAATCTGCATCTGCCTGCTGAAGTCTTGCAAACTTCTCAGCTTCTGCCTTCTTCTTAATCTGAGCTTCGAGCTGCTGCTCAGTAACAGAAACTTCCTTCTGCTTTAACTCAATTTCTCTTTCCTGACGCGCGATATTTGCATTAGCAGTTGTAATTTCGATTGTTTTACGCTGCTCTTCCTTCTGAATTTCATAAGCTGCATCAGCTTCAGCAAGCTTAATATCTGCTGCCTTCTTAAGTTCAGCCTGTTTAATTGCAAGTTCATTCTCACGTTCTGCAATAGCTGTATCAGATGCAATCTTGGCATCATTTGCAAGTCTTCTTGCCTCTGCTTCAGCAATAGCAACTTCCTTATCAGCATTTGCCTTTGCAATTGATGCATCCTTCTGAATCTTACTCATATTATCCTGTCCCAAAGCAGGAATGAGTCCCTTTTCGTCCTCAATTTTCTGGATATTACATGAAATAATTTCAATGCCAAGCGCATTCATATCAAGCTGTGCCTTGGTCTGAACTTCATCACCGAAACGCTTTCTGTCTGTACAGAGTTCTCTTAATTCAACTGTACCTATAATTTCACGCATATTACCCTGAAGTGAATCAGTAAGTGCTGATGCTATCTTATCCTCGCGCATATTAAGGAAGTTCTTCATAGCAAGCTTAATGCCTTCCTTATCAGTCATAATACGTACTTTTGCAACTGCATCGATATCAACACCAATAAAGTCTCTTGTAGGAATGTAGCCATTGGTCTTGATATCAACGGTAATCTGCTTAATAAGTAAAGTATCCTTTCTTTCAAAGAACGGAATTCTGATTCCCGCACGTCCTACAAGTACCTTAGGTTCCTTCTTAAGACCTGAAATAATGAATGCTATGTCCGGAGGGGACTTAACATAACCTGCTGCAACAACCAATACGATTAAGGCAACTATTGCAATAATCACATAAGGTAAAAATTCCATTGTTTTTTCCTCCCATATAAGAAATATTTAAAAACCCCAAATAAAGTATACCATGCAACCTTTGGCAACAATTCTAAATTTAAATTCCTTGCTGCCTTTTACAGAAATTCTGAATTTAAATCCTGTTTTTTATCAGCAATTGCGGATTTAAACTCCTTGTTACTTTTTACAGCAATTCAGAATTTAAACCCTACAATTTTGACATCAATTCATGAATATACCTTACTCACTACTTATTTAATGCTGCAATTCTTTCAACAACCTGTGCATAGGTGCTTTCATACTTAGCAAGTTTAGCCTTCTCTTCATCAATCTTGTTCTGAGGAGCCTTCTTAACAAAGTTCTCGTTTGCAAGCATGCCCTGAGCTCTCTTAATCTCACCTTCGAGTCTTGTTTTTTCCTTATCAAGACGTTCAAGTTCCTTCTGAATATCAACTAAATCGCTGAAAGGAATGAATATGGTTGTGCCCTCTACTGCGCAGCTTATTGCATCTTCAGGAATACCATCTTTATTCTCTTTGATTTCGATTTCACTTGCACCAGCCAAAGACTTAAGGAATACTGTGCCCTCTGCAAAGATTCTCTGAGTTTCCTTATCATTAGTTACAGCAAAGAGTTTAGCTTTTCTTGAAGGCAAAACATTATATTCTGTTCTGATATTACGAACGCCCTTAACTGTTTCCTTGAGAAGTTCGATTTCCTTTTCTTCCTTTGCAAAGTTAAATTCTTCAGTAAACTCAGGCCACTTTGAAATCATAATAGAAGGATCACTGTCAAGTACGCCCTCTTCGTCTTTTAATGTAACGAAGATTTCTTCAGTAACGAAAGGCATATAAGGATGAAGAAGCTTCAAAGCTTTTGTAAGAACTGTTCTTAAAGTATAAATTGCTGCGGTCTTTGAAGTTACATCATCACCATAAAGTCTTGGCTTAACCATTTCAATATACCAGTCACAGAATTCTTCCCAAATAAAGCTGTAAATCTGCGATGCTGCTACACCAAGTTCAAATTTATCAAGGTTATCAGTTACTGTCTTAGCAAGAGTATTTACCTTTGAAAGAATCCAACGGTCTGCTGCTTCAAGCTTATCAGCTGATAAAGACTGTATCATGGCTTCAGCGCCAAGTCCCTTTTCCTTCATCTGGTCGATATTCATCATAATGAATCTTGATGCATTCCAAACCTTGTTTGCAAAGTTTCTGCTTGCTTCAACTCTTTCATTATAAAAACGCATATCATTACCAGGTGCATTACCTGTGATAAGAGTGAAACGAAGGGCATCTGCACCAAACTTATCTATAATTTCAAGAGGATCAATACCATTTCCAAGTGACTTACTCATCTTACGGCCCTGTGAATCTCTTACAAGACCATGGAACAATACAGTATTAAAAGGCTTTGCCTTCATCTGCTCATAACCTGAGAAAATCATTCTGATTACCCAGAAGAAGATAATATCATAACCTGTTACCAAAACATCGGTAGGATAGAAATATTCCAAATCTTCAGTCTTTTCAGGCCAGCCCAAAGTTGAGAAAGGCCAGAGAGCTGATGAGAACCAGGTGTCAAGTGTATCAGGATCCTGTGTCATTTCTGCACCACAGTCAGGGCAAACCTCAGGAGCATCATCCTTTCTTGCTACAACAAGCTTACCACACTTAGGGCAATAATATGCAGGAATTCTGTGTCCCCACCAAAGCTGTCTTGAAATACACCAGTCGCGAATATTATCAGTCCAGTTGAAGTAGGTCTTATTCATTCTTTCAGGAACAAGCTTAATCTCACCTGTTTTAACAGCTTCTACAGCAGGCTTGATAAGTTCATCCATCTTTACAAACCACTGCTTCTTAATTAACGGTTCAACAGTTGTCTTACAGCGGTCATGAGTACCAACATTATGTGAATATGGCTCAATCTTAACAAGAAGTCCCATTTCATCAAGTTCCTTAACGATCTGTTTTCTTGCTTCATAACGATCCATACCCTCAAACTTACCACCATTTGAGTTGATTGTAGCATCATCATTCATGATATTAATTTCAGGAAGATTATGTCTCTTACCAACCTCAAAGTCATTAGGGTCGTGTGCAGGTGTAATCTTTACAACGCCTGTTCCAAAATCCTTTTCAACATATGTGTCTGCAATAATCGGAATGCTTCTTCCGACAAAAGGAAGTACACACATTTTTCCAACAAGATGAGCATATCTTTCATCATCAGGATGTACGGCAATTGCAGTATCACCAAGCATGGTTTCAGGTCTTGTGGTAGCAAATTCAAGATATTCATCTGTTCCTTCTACCTGATACTTTATATGCCAGAAATTACCCTGCTGTTCTTCATATTCAACTTCTGCATCAGAAATTGAAGTATTACAAACAGGGCACCAGTTTACAATTCTTGAGCCCTTGTAAATCCAGCCCTTTTCATACATATCAACGAAAACCTTTTCTACAGCCTTATTGCAGCCTTCGTCCATGGTAAAGCGTTCTCTGTCCCAATCGCATGAAGAACCAAGCTTTTTAAGCTGCTTAATAATAGTTCCGCCATACTGCTTCTTCCATTCCCAAGCTCTTTCAAGGAAACCTTCTCTTCCCAAATCATGCTTATCAATGCCCTGCTTCTTCAAAGTTTCGATAATCTTAACTTCAGTAGCTATACTTGCATGGTCTGTTCCCGGCTGCCACAAAGCATTATATCCCTGCATTCTCTTATAACGAATAAGAATATCCTGCATTGTATTATCAAGGGCATGACCCATGTGGAGCTGTCCTGTGATATTCGGGGGTGGAATTACGATAGTAAAGGGTTTCTTTTCCTTATCAGGTTCTGCGTGAAAATACTTCTTGTCAACCCAATTAGCGTATATTCTTTCTTCTATTTCTTTCGGGTTGTAAGTCTTAGCCAATTCTTTCATGTTTTTCTCCTATCTTTTACTGCATCTGCTTTTCATCATATAAATCTATCGAGTAAAATCTTGCGGCATTAAGTGCTTCCTGTAAATATTCAGGGTACTTTTCAACAAAACGCCTTACTGCGGCATATGCGCGAGCCTTTTGTTCTTCGTTGTACTCAATTCGGCTCCTTAGCTTCTGACGGCGAACATTAAGTCTGTGGCGAACTTCTACCATTTCCTTATCATCAATAAGTGCCTCAAGCTGTGAAAGCCATATTTTACAGTCTGCAACCTCTAACTTTTCAAGCATTCTGACTATGTCAATTTCATAGACACTAATCAGCTCGCTTGTCTGGGACAATAGCCTCTCCTCCTCAAGTACCTTTAAGTACTGATTCCAGTGATATGCCAATTCCCTTGAATTATTGACTCGGTACTTGTCATATGAATAATCCAAAGCATTAGTGCAGTTTACATACTTAATTTTTATTTTATTCAGTAGAACAATAAGCTTGTTCATCTTAGCTATTGTTCTGTTAAAAGTCTTCTGATTAGCCCTTGCATTGAATATCAGATACCAGATAAAACCGACTCCGGCTATGAACAGCACAAGAATATATGGCCCGGGGTCAAACTGATAACGTTCCTTCAATACAAGGAGAAGGACGGCAACTAAGCACATGAAGACGACTGAAAGAAAAGCGACTCGTTTCAAATTACGCCCTCTGCTCCCTGAATCATTTATAGTATATTCAAAAGCTCTTTTTTCAGTCTCAAGCTTATTTAAATCGCCCTCGACAAGCTTCTGATATTTCTCATTTTCTTCCATCTTCTTTATTTCATCCGGAAATTTATCAACAGCTTCTTCAATTGCCTTTCTATGGGCGCTTGAAATCTTCGTACCGCCCCTACTGTACTTTTTTGAATCTTCATGAAGATTCAAAAGCTTTTTAGCTGCATCTGCAAGCTTAATTTGCTTTTCCTCTGAAGCTGTTTCAATTTTTTGTATATCACAAAGATACGAAGTAACCATATCGTACTCCGCTCTTGCTTCCAGATTTTGCTGTTCAGCTTCTACTATAGCTTCATAAAAAACCTTAAAAAATGTCATTCTCGCCGAAGAGTCATGTACTCTCGTCGAAGTAGGAGTTATGTCAGCAAATTTATCAGTGGTTTCTTCAATTTTCTTTTTTCTTCTGAAAAATTTGAATAAATCCATTACTTAGAAAATGATTCCTTCACAATATTTGATAACCTGGCTACCTCTTTTTCATAGCCATCAAACATCCCTCGATTATAACTAACTTTAATAAAAGTCTCAAGCTTTTCTTTATCACGAAGCTCCTTTATACTGTCCTCATTGAAAAGATATAACTGCCTGCTTTTCTCATCATGAAGCTGTTCTGATACAAAAATCATATTCGATTCAGAGAACTCATCTTCATACATAAAATCAGCAGGATTATCAGCTATTATTTCACCACTCTCAAAAAGCAGAGTCTGTCCATTATATTCTTTAATAATATAATATTGGAGTATTTCCCCGTAAAAAAGAACAAAATCGCTTATAAACATTCCGCATATGGGCATGCTCATATTCACACATTCATAATCCTTCATTCTTCCAACGACTCTGTAATAAAGCTTCATTGTATATTTCGGATCATCCTGAATTGTAACACTGCGCTTAGATGAAATAGATTGTGGGATACTACATTTTCCCTTAAATTTGTCAAAGAAAGGGAAATATACATTTCTCTTGCAATAATCCTTCATCGCAAACTCAGAGAATTCCCGTTCCTCAACTTCAAGCTTATCTTTGCTTGAATAATATTTAATCAAAGCCAGACGAATAATCCTTGAAAAAGCGATATAATCGTCAAGTGTATAATTATCGTCGTTTTCTGCTTTTCCTTCCATCAAATTAATCGTAATACCATCAATTTGCGCTTTTAAGATTTCAAAAAATTCCTTCGACAATCTACGATTCTTAATTATATATTTATAGGACTGGTAAGCAAGGTAAGCCCTGACTATCATACTGTCAGTTTCTTTTTTATAAAGAGAAAGGAAAACCTTGTGCGTATCGCCAAGATAGTTTTCTGAGAAAAGCATCTGTGTAATAAGTCTTCGCTCTAAATCAGGCACTTTTTCCTTCTGTACTATATTGTCCCATATATCATACAAATCGCTTGTACTTCCAATATAATTATCTGCTAAATATATAAGCAACTGCTCATCATATTTACCCTTTGAGTAACAGTAAAAGCATATGCGCACGAAATCATATTCTGATGGTATGCTGTTTGTTAAGATAAAATGTGAGCACATGCGGAAAAGTAACTTAGGATCAATACCTTCATAGCCGTAAGCCATAACTGCCTCATAGGCCTCTTCATTCATACTTCTCAAAAGCATCATTTCTATCAGATAATCTCTTTCTTCCTTGATACATTCGCTTAATTCAATGTAAGAAAGATAATTATCAAGTATTTCACCATCATAGTTATCAAAATAATATCTGATTAAGAAAAGAAGACATTTCTTTCTGAAGGATTTTGAAATATGCTCAAATCTCAAGGCATTCTTATATAAAGCCACTACCTCTTTTTCATCAAGGTCATAGTGGTGGCTCTTTTCAAGTAAAGTAAGAATAACTCTGATATCTTTTGAACCATTTCTGTAACAATTCAAGATTTCACTGTCACATTCAAACAGTCTTTTAAGCTGATAAAAATCTTCACCGCTTAAATGATTTCCGTCATTATCCTCAAAGAAAATGGAACATCCCTCTGAATAAATATCGATTACGGTTTTTGAATCGACAATATCATAATATTTTATTTCATCACTTTCATGGTGGATGATGATAGCTTTCTTAAAATCTTTGTTAGAACTTGTAACCTCATATTTAAAACAGACATTAGGTATCGTAGTTGCAAGTTCACGATCAAGAAATTCCTCCTCAAAAACATCCTTGTAAACGGTTGAATAGTTTGTATCAATCAGTCCCTTTTTAATTGACTGATTTGCAAAATATTTCATTCGTTCCTTGAAGAGATTGTAATACTTTGGAAATTTCTTCTTTTCTCTTATTAAGCTTGCATAGAAATATGGCTCACAAACTGATGTAATTGAGTTAATTTCAGAGAAATGTTTTACCGCTTCAGGAAGTACATTTTCCTTTGACTCAGGATCAAAAGAGCGAAGATAAACCTCGAATATACCTCTTTGCTTAACTTCCTGCTGAATTGCTTTTACATAATAATTATGATATTTAACATCCGTTTTATCATTTCTTAAAAGCTGCTTGACCAAAGAAGCCAGATTTTCTCGTGACTTATTATCGTCATAGATTCTTTCAACTAATCTTAATTCAAAATCGTTACACTTTTCGCGGTCTATAAGCTGTAAAAATCTGTTTGACAAGGTCGAAGTCAGAATACCATTCTTGAGTGCGTAATTAACTATCTGGCTTAAAAAGGCACTTCTTTTTTTCGCAAGTCCCGGATTATGAATAAGTAAACTATAAGCTCTTGCATAAAGAATAGGACTGCTGTTTCCTCTTTCAAAGAAATTTTCAAGTATTGCATACATCTCTGTCTGAGTTTTACCAACTTCGTCATATACACAATAAAATAAATCAACTAATCGTATATCATCAGGATATTCGTCAACACCCTCAAAAAGATAATCTAAAGAATTAGCAAATTCCTCACTGTCAAATCTCTTAATCGCAGCAAGGGCCTTTCTTGAATATGCATACAATTTAGAGTTCTTGTCATTGGATATCGAATCACCTTCTGAATCAAGCACTGCCGAGTAAGTAATCTTCCCGTCATTATAAAACTTATCAAGAAAAGACCTGTAAAGTCTTACCCATCTTCCCATTCTGAAAGCGCTCTTTCGGTGCTCTCGCATACCGGCGAAGTCATATCTTGAAGCTTCTTTGCAGCGTGCCTCAAGCTCATCAAGCTGTTTTAAATTAACGCTGTGAAAGCTTTTAGGGTCCAATGAACCTCTGACAAATTTTGCATAGTTCATTGAGATAGCGCAAACCAAGCCGCCGATTTCCCTTTTAATTTCAGCCGCATAATTACTGTCAGCTTTTTGCTTAACAGTAACTTTAACAACCTTCACCCATCTTAAGGATTCAAAAATAATCTTACCTTCCTGGTCCCCGCCTGAAAGCATACCTTTGACTATGGTTACCGGAAGTAAGTACTCATTATTTTCAAAATCATCGGTTGTAAATTCCTGAATTGGTATTTTAATAAATGGTGAAGAGGAAGTAACTCTTATTTTTCCGTATCCCCATTGCCCTTTTCTTATTACTATTCTGCGCTCATATTCTCCTCTGTCAACATTGAATATGAGATTGGCTGGGCGTGCTTCAATGGAAACAGGGAATTTTTTGTGTACATTAATCAAAAATTCGTCAAGTGCCTGTTTTCCATCCTTTGCCTGAAGCAAGCCTCTTCTTAAAAGAACATGATTTATGTTGTCATGCAAAACAGAGGTTTCAAATTTTTCATCGGTAAACAAAGCTGTTGCTTCATCAAAGTTTTCCATAGCAAGATTGGTAAACTGGAAAAGGTCTCTTACAGTTCCAACACTTGAATGCACCTGCTGACTCAGACAGTGAATCACATAATGAAGGATTCGTTCTCCATGATTTGTAATAATATCCACATGTCCTCTTACAGTTTCCCCTGCCCTGCAATATTTACCCTGAATTGTATAGGATATTTCATTATTTACCCCTGCAAATTTAGGAGTATCAATTGAAAAACGCCTGTCTGAAGAAAATGCCATTCCTCTGAATTCATTTCCATCTGTAGCACAAACAGAAAAAACACCATGCAAAACAGACTCCTCTTCAATTTCAATCTCTATCAGCTCATCTGACAAAGTGAACTCAGGAAGTCTATAATCAAATATTCCTTTTGCAAAATTGTTTATCTTAGTGTTCATGCTTTTCTTTATTTATACTTTTTCTGTTTTAATAAAATACTATAATAGTTTTTATATTCTGATAAAGTATTATGGCTTTTATAATTCGATAAGCCATTCTATATTTCAATAAAGCCACCGGATCTTTCATCAAGAATATACATCAGACAAAAATCCGTTGAAACAAAAATAGTTCTGGCTTTATAAGTTCCATCTGTTAAATCAACTCTGTAACAGTCATTTCCTTCAATATTCGTCAAATACTGAAGTTCATACTCAAAATGATATTCAAAACAATCATAGCGAATTGACAGTGTTTCCTTGGGTATTGCAGCTATTATGTAATAAAGCAGTGCCTTTATTTCTTCATCACTTCTTTTTTGAGTGACCACATTAGTTATTTCCTTAGTAGGTGCAGGAGTAAAGGTTGCCATTGGCTTTATTACTTCGCCATTCTCAGGATTTTTGTCAGGTTCTGTAATAGTCGTTGTTGGTTCTATTACTGTACCTGTTGGATTTGTTGTAATCTCTGTTGATTCTGCTATACCTGTCGGATTTGTTGTAATCTCTGCTGATTCTGCTGTACCTGTCGGATTTGCTGTAATCTCTGTTGATCCTTCGCTGCTTCCTTCTGGTGTTTTAGTAATCTCTGCACTTTCTTCAATAGTTCCCGTAGGCTCTGCATTATTTCCCTGCTGCTTATCATTTTCCAAATTGTCAGAAGTGCTGCCTTGTATTATCGGAATGACAGGTGGAATTTCCGGCTGATTAAAATAATCCGATTTAGTTGGCACAGGAGTATATTTTGCAGGTGGGGTTATTTCTGAATACAAATCTTTTGCAGAACCCTTATCATCATTACCACAGCCTGCAAGACA
Organism: Lachnospiraceae bacterium; assembly: GCA_024403335.1. Classification (GTDB taxonomy): domain Bacteria; phylum Bacillota; class Clostridia; order Lachnospirales; family Lachnospiraceae; genus JAKSSA01. The sequence goes on along the minus strand of JAKSSA010000007.1, from coordinate 1,643 downwards.
GGAAACCATCAATGCATAAAAGGAGCAGATAAACAATGCTTTAAACAATTTTTTGTGTCTTTTCATTCGCATTGTTTTTCACCTCTTTCCCTGTCCAAAAATAAAATCTTATAACTAATAATTTTACCTTATATTCGCTATATTTTCAATAATTTCTCTATCTTATATTGCCCGGCTTTTATGGCAGGTAAAATAGAAGGTTTGCATATCCTTTGAAAGAGTTTTTACAAGTTTCTTTGCATCCTCTAAATTCTTTTCATCTAAAGTTGCAAAGGGATCATCAAGAATAACAAAGGGCTTATCCGATTTAAACATCATTTTTACTATGGCATACTTCAAAAGAACCTTTGCACAGATTTGCTGACCTGTGGAAAGATGCTTCTCATTCGTTTCCTTACCTTCTATTTCAAAACTTAAGCTGTAGTCCTTGCGAATTTTCATTCCGGGAACTATGTTATTACTTAAAAAGTTCTTCTCAAGCTCTTTATAGCTTTCAAATACAGGTTTAAAGTACTTATCCATAAGTGCTTCGTTAGTTTTTTCAATCAGTTCTGCTGTGCATTTTAAAATATAAGTTTCATTTTTATATTTTTCTGCCTTCTCATTAAGTTCTGACAGCTGCAAAGACAAAACCTCCTTATTATCGATTTCTTCACGAAGCTCATCCAAAGTTTTTTCCAAGCGGTTAATTTCCCTGTTCTTTGAAACCATCTCGTCTTCTATTTCAGAAAGCACCGGTAAAAACTCATATTCATAGTCTTTTTCAATTCCATATGCCTTTTCTTTTTTCTCAAGATTTCTTAAATCTTCTTCTATGTATTTTTGAGTAGCTTCAACCTCACGACGGATATTTTGCAGCATATTCATGGTCTCATATACATCGCAATTTTCAGTTATCTCATGGGAAAACAAAATATCATTTATTTTCTTGCGCGTTTCACTTATCTCATCACTTGCAGCAAGCACAGCCTTTTTGTTCTCTGTATTAAGCCTTTCAAGTTCTTTATATTTGTTATATCTTTCCCTTAACTTAGATAATGCTTCTCTATATCTTACATTCTCCAATTCAACTCTCAAATCCTCAAAATTCTCAAGAAAATTTGATATTTTTAAAGAATATTCAATATACATATTCAAAGCACCAATACCCAAAATTATTATTGGATCTCCATAAGGGTTTGCTATTCTTGTAAAATCTTCAAAGTTTCTATTGTTTATAATTGTTAAATATCCAAAAATAAATGAAGTAAATACAAATGCAATACCTGGAATCAAGAACAAATACTTTATTGATATAAGACTGTAAAGTGATACTCCAAGCCCTGCAAATAATAAGAGAAAACTAAAAAGTGGGTACAATTTTTTCTTTTTCAAAAAGATATCCTTAGCATCTCGTATCCCAAGCTCTATAGTCTTATTTACATCTTCCATAATCTCTATTACTTCACCGGCTTGTTTTATGTTAAGCTGCTTTCCATCACTGATTTTAACGATCTTATCTGCTATTTCTTCTGGCAGTTCGTTTCTAACCACACTCTGATAAAGTGAATAATTTTCCTCTGCTTTACGAAGGTTATAATCTGCTTCATTAATTTTTTCGTCAAAATCAGAAAATTTATCAAGATTTGACTGTATTTTTCTTA
>JAKSSA010000069.1 GCA_024403335.1 Lachnospiraceae bacterium | reverse complement strand
GAAGGAAACTGTATACGTATGAGACGATGACATTTCATTATACAAAGAAAAATCATCGAAAACAGAAAACAAAACGGACTGGGCGGAAACTCTTTCATATGGTTTTTTATACACATGAACATAACCATCATCGGAAAGCTTTAAAATTTGCTCTTTTCTTATGCAAATTGCCTTTATTTTTTCTTTGCCGGCAAATGTTTCTACTTTGACTTCACTTACACCGATGTTGGTTTTATTTTCGTATATAGCTACAACATATACCAGATAAGCAATAACTGCTATTGCGACAACACCGGTCAATCGTAAAACTATTTTAAAAAAGTTTTCGGTTCTTTCGGAAAAGTTTCCGCGCATTCCTTGCTCTCCGATTATAAAGCTACTGTAACAAATTCCTGTACATCTAAAGGAAGTGTATCCTTACTTGCAGAAATACTGATTACGAAATCAGCCTTAAAGTTAGCAGAAATCTTATCAAGTTTATTTACTAAAGCTGAAATATTTGAAGAATCAGCAAAAGAAACTGTAAGGAAGCTGTCAAAATAAATCTTCTCAATATCAGTATTCTGTGAAAGAACACCCATTACGAAACCAATAAACTCATCAGCATTTTCTACAAAATAGTCATTCATATTCATCAATCTGATAGATCTGTCAAGCTCATACATGTGCTTGTTGTTCTTATCAAGATAAACGATAGAACCCTTTGCATTCTGAACATCAAATGCAACCTTGTCCAAAAGAATCTTTGTTTTGCCTTTTCCCTTTTCGCCTGTAATAATCTGAATCATATTATTTACCTCCATATTATGATATTGCTATTTATATAACTCTCTCCAATCAAGATCACCACGATCGAGCGCTCTTATAAGCAGCTCTCCTGTAGCAACATTGGTAGCAAGAGGAATATTATAGCTGTCACAAAGTGACATAATATCAGTGATATCAACTTCATGATCCTTTTGTGTTAAAGGATCTCTCATAAAAATTACAAGGTCTATTTCGTTGTGTTCAATCTGTGAAGCGAGCTGCTGAACACCACCTAAATGACCTGCAATATACTGATGAACATTGAGATTAGTAGCTTCTTCTATTAATCTTCCTGTGGTTCCTGTCGCATATAAATCATGTTTTGCTAATATACCCCGATATGCAATACAGAAATTTTGCATCAGCTTTTTCTTTGCATCATGTGCAATAAACCCAATATTCATACTTTACCCCATTTCAAAGCTTCATTAGTCTTCCTTTTTCTTTCTGATATTCTTAATAGGAATATTTGCTGTCAAAGAAGGTCCTTTTTCATTTGAAGCCACTTTAATTTCAAGTCCTTCCGAGTCAATCTCAACATATTTCGAAATAACCTGAATAAAATCATTTTTTATCTGTTCCATTACTTCAGGAGAACATCCGGCTCTGTCTGAAACAATGGAGAGCATTAATCTTCTTTTAGCTTCATCACCTGTATTTTTGTTTTTTCTCCAATTATCGAAAAACATATGCTTCCCCTCAATTCTTCTTAAATAAATTACCTAATAATCCTTTTTTTGAAAGATTCATCAGAGGAACGTCTTCACCGGTAATACGTTTACAAATATTTTCGTAAGCTTTTCCGGCTTTCGTGCCATTTCCAACCAAAGGTTCACCCTTATTTGTTGAAATCACTATATTCTCATCATCAGGAACAATGCCTAAAAGATCTACAGCCAGAATCTCAACTACATCGTCAGCAGACATCATATCGCCTTTTTTTACCATATCAATTTTGATTCTGTTTACAATAAGCTCTGTCTTTTTAATATTGTTAGCATTTAAAAGACCAATTATTCTATCTGCATCACGAATTGCGCTTACTTCAGGAGTAGTTACTACAACTGCTCTGTCAGCACCTGCTATTGCATTTTTAAAGCCCTGTTCAATACCTGCAGGACAGTCAAGAATTATATAATCAAATTGCGTTTTAAGAAGCTCTGTAAGCCTCTTCATCTGGTCTGGATTAACTGCCGTTTTATCTCTTGACTGAGACGATGCAAGTAAATAAAAATGATCATAACCTTTAACTTTAATTAATGCCTGACCTATTCTGCAATTTTCTTCTATTACATCAACCAGATTATAAACAATTCTGTTTTCAAGACCAAGTACAACATCAAGATTCCTTAAACCGATATCCATATCGATCATCAAAACACTCTTACCAAGCATGGCAAGACCTGTACCGATATTAGCGGTCGTGGTTGTTTTTCCAACTCCGCCTTTTCCGGAAGTTACAACGATGACTTCTCCCATTTTCCCTCCTTTTCCCTCTTTAAATAGTTTTAATCTCATTTAACGACTGTGACAATGAATCAAGAACTATATTGTCACCGGAAATATAAGCAATAGTATCCTTATAAACTTTATTTCTTCTGGATTTAAGCCATTTCATGGTATTAGCTTCTGACATAGCTACGATATCTGAAATCTGTATCTGACTCGGTTCCATTTCAGAAGCATAAACAAATGCATTGGTATTACCTCCCTGGCCTGCAAATGCAGAACCTTTTAAAGAACCTAATACATAAATACTTCCTTTTGCATATAAAATTGCTCCTGGATTAACATTTCCTATATAAAGAATACTTTTATCTGAGCTAAGCTGCTGACCGCTTCTTAAGCAGCCTTTAAAGATTTCTGCATTCTTCATGCAAAAATCAAAAACAGAATTTTCTGTATTATCATCAATTGCAGGAACATTATCATCATTATTTTCTTCTGTAATAAAATCACTTAAATACCCTTTAATTTCAGGTTCATTCAATTCTACATTGTCTTCAGCCTGTTCATTTACATAGGGTTCATCCCTTAATACAGGAATTTCTTCAGAAACTGTTTCAACTGATTGTTGAAGTTTATCACTTTCATAATTTTCGGCTTTAGAAGCTTCTACAGTCTCTATAACTTCTACAGATTCTACAGAGTCTATAGCTTCTAAAGTTTCTAAAGAAGCCTCTGAATTCACGTTATCATTATCTTCAAGCTTACTCTTAGTAGCTTTATTCTCTTCAACTATTGCTTTCTTAACTTCAGTATTCTGTGACTCCCTGTCATCAATAATAATTCTCGCTTGAGTGTAGTATTCGCATATGTTATTGCACACCAAAAGCTCGTGCTCATCAAGCACTCTGCCTTTAAGCTGAATTAATAAAGTCTGACCTCTAAAGAAGCTTGAATAACCATCGAACAGATTTCTGATTTCTTCCTTTACCTGTTCAAAAGTAAGGTCTTCCTTGATATAAAGAGAAAAACCTTCTGCAGTTTTTGAAAGAACAACATTCTTCTCCAATGCCCACCTCTTAATATACTACATTTGTCGAAAATACCTAATATTTATCAATATATTGTACAATATACTCGAGTGTTTTTCAAGGAAATAATTGATAAAAACCATTAGTAAAACTAACTAAGCTTAACTAAACCTGACTCATATAATTTCTGTAATGCCATCATTACTCCAAGCTTTGCACTCGGATAAGTTAAGCCTCCCTGATAGTATACACAATATGGTGGTTTAATCGGTGCATCTGCAGAAAGTTCAATTGAAGAGCCCTGAACAAATGCGCCCGCAGCCATGATAACTTTTGCATCATAGCCAGGCATATCATCTTTTACAGGTGTTACATAGCTGTCAACAGGTGCTGCTTTTTGAATACCATCACAATACTTTACAACAAGTTCCTCACTTCCGAAAATAATTGCCTGTATAATGTCATGTCTGTCTTCATTTGAAGAAGGTTCGCATTTATAACCAAGCTTTTCAAAAACTCCTGCCTGTAAGGTTGCACCTTTTAAAGCTGAGGCTACAACTGTTGGTGAAAGGAAAAAACCTTGGAATAAGGTTTGATTAATTCCAAGTGTTGCTCCAACTTCTCTGCCAAGTCCCGGGGCTGATAATCTGTAAGCAGCATTATCAACACATTCTTTTGTACCAACTATATAACCACCTGTTGGTGCCAATCCGCCTCCCGGATTTTTAATCAAACTTCCAACACACATATCTGCGCCAACTTCTGTCGGTTCGATATCATCAACAAATTCTCCATAACAGTTATCAACCATACAAATAACATCTTTTTTTAAGCTTTTACAAAATGCTATTAATTCGCCTATCTGCTTAACAGAGAAAGTTTTTCTTGGCAAATAACCTTTTGAACGTTGAATTGTTATAAGTTTAGTTTTATCATTTATGGCTTTTTTTATATTTTCGTAATCAAACTCGTCATTTTCCAAAAGTTCGACCTGTTTATAAGTTATTCCATATTCCTTTAAAGAACCCTTGGTTTCTCTTATACCAATAACACCCTCTAAAGTGTCATATGGGCTTCCTACAGGGGATAACAATTCATCGCCCGGACGAAGATTTCCTGACAATGCAACGGTTAATGCATGAGTACCAGACATTAATTGTGGTCTAACCAAAGCAGCTTCTGCTTTAAAAACATCTGCAAATACCTTTTCCAAAGTATCTGCATCCAACAACTGTGTGCTTACCATTTTCAGATTCCACCTGATATGTTTCGTCAAAACTCAT
>JAKSSA010000068.1 GCA_024403335.1 Lachnospiraceae bacterium | reverse complement strand
AAATTGCTGATGGATAATTTTGGCCAACAATGAACTTGGTGATGAATAATTGCGATAAATAATGAAAAAACATGAAATGGCAAGAAATTGCGGTAAAAAAGATAAGCAGCAAATAAAATAAGAAGTAGTAAGAAGAAATATTAAGAAGAAAAAGTAAGAAGAAATAATAAGAAGAAATAAATAGCAAATAATAAGAAAGGAATAGTAAAGTATTAAAGACATTAGAATATTATAAGATAATTGACCGATTGGAAAATTATGCATATTCTTCGCTTGGCAAGGAAAAATGTGCAAAACTGCTTCCAATGGACGATATCGATGAAATTGAAAGTAAACAGAAGGAAACGGAGGCCGCACTTTCAAGAATATATGCCAAGGGTTCGCTTGCGATGAATGGAATTCCTGACATTAACAATGCAATTAAGCTTTTGGAGGTTGGGTCAAGTTTATTAGCAGGAGAGTTGCTTAAGATAAGCTCTGTTTTAACAGGCTGTCTTAAAGTTAAGGCATATGGTGGAAAGCAAAAAGATGAAGAAAGTTCAGATGTTTTAAGTGAGCTTTTTGATACATTAGAGCCTTTAAGCCCTTTGAATAATGAAATAATGAGATGCATTCTGGCTGAGGATGAGATTGCTGATGATGCAAGTGCTGAATTAAGGTCAATCAGAAAGAAAATGAAGGTGGTTAATGATAAGATTAAGGATGAGCTTCATTCTCTTTTGAATTCAAACGATGCAAGGAATATGCTCCAGGACACTTTGGTTGTCATGAGAAACGGAAGATATTGCCTGCCTGTAAAACAGGAGCACAAGGGTAATTTTCAGGGTATGATTCATGATCAGTCAGCTAAGGGAACGACTGTTTTTATGGAGCCTCTTTCTGTAGTTAAACTTAATAATGAACTTTCTGAACTTGCATTTCAGGAAGAAAAAGAGATTGAGAAAATACTTGCGAGATTGTCATCTGAAGCAGCAGTTTATGTAGTCGAACTTAAAAATAATATAGATACACTTTCAGAACTTGATTTTATCTTTGCAAGAGGAACTTTGGCAAAGGAAATGAATGCAAGCAAGCCTTTGTTTAACAAGGAAGGATATATTAATCTTAAGAAGGCAAGACATCCGCTTATTGATAAACATAAGGTTGTGCCGACAGATATTTATCTTGGGGATGATGCATATCAGCTTATTATTACAGGTCCTAATACAGGTGGTAAGACTGTTACTTTAAAAACGGTTGGTCTTCTTACGCTTTTAGGACAGTCAGGTTTGCACATACCGGCATTTGATGGTTCGAAGCTGGCAGTATTTGATGAAGTATTTGCTGATATCGGAGATGAACAGAGCATTGAACAAAGCTTATCAACTTTTTCATCTCACATGACCAATACCGTATCAATTTTAAAACAAAGTGATGATTTGGTTGAAGAGAATAAACAGGTCATGGTGCTTTTTGATGAGTTAGGAGCCGGAACGGACCCGACAGAGGGTGCTGCTTTGGCAACTTCAATTCTTACACATTTACGACTTAAGAATATCAGAACCTTTGCGACAACTCACTATGCAGAGCTAAAGGTATATGCGCTTTCTACAAAGTATGTTAAGAATGCATGCTGTGACTTTGATGTAAATACTTTAAGACCAACTTACAAGTTGTTAATAGGTATACCTGGCAAATCTAACGCATTTGCCATTTCATCAAAGCTTGGACTTGATGACAGTGTAATAGAGCTTGCTAAGAAGTTTATTGGTGAAAAGGAAAAAAGCTTCGAAGATGTTATAAGCGAGCTTGACAGAAAAAGATATGAAACAGAGAAGGCTTTAGAGGAGGCTTTGCAGGCTAAAAAGGATGCTGAACACGAGCTTTTGAAGGTGAAGGAATTAAGAGAAAAAACGGCTGGTTCAAGAGATAAGATTTTGCGAAATGCTAATGAAGAGGCACAGAATATTCTTCGTGATGCAAAGGAATATGTTGATAAGACGATGAAGAAAATCGCCAAATTCGAAGCTGAGGGCTGGGCAGACTTAACTGATGAGCGTGACGGTCTTAATAAGAGATTAAAGAAGCGTGAGAATGCAAATGCACTTACAGGAGAAAGAGCAACAAAGACTCATACAAAGGAAGATTTTGTTGTGGGATGTACAGTTAAAGTCCTTACTCTTGGTCAGGAGGCAACTGTTTTATCAGCTCCAAATGCAAAAGATGAGGTTAAGCTTCAGATGGGTGCTTTGACTACTACGATGAATATTAAAAATCTCGAAATTTTAAAGCAGCCAAAGAAAGAAGAGAATACAAAGCTTAAATCAAACAGTGGCAATACAAAGCTTAACAAGGCAATGTCAATGAGTACTGAAATCAATATGATTGGTATGAGAGTTGATGAAGCAATGCCTTTGCTTGAGAAATTCTTAGATGATGCTTATCTGGCCGGATTAGAGAAGGTAAGAATTATTCATGGACGCGGTACCGGTGCTTTGATGAAAGCAACTACGCAGGTATTAAAGAAAAATAAGTATATCAAAGAATTTAAGTTTGCAGAGTACTACGAAGGCGACAGAGGTGCGACTGTAGCTGAATTTAAGAGATAAATAATGGATGACAGGAAGTTAATAGAATAAATTGTTTTCGATTCGGATGAAAGGAAGGGAGAAAGAAAATGTCAGTAAACAGTAAAATACTAATAGTAGATGATGATGAGAACATTGCTGAATTGATCTCTCTTTATCTGACTAAAGAATGCTATGATACGGAAATTGCACATGACGGGGAAAAGGCACTTATCAAATTTGAGTCTTTTAATCCGGATTTGATTATACTTGATTTAATGCTTCCTGGAATTGATGGTTATGAGGTATGCCGGGAAATTCGAAAAACAAGTAAAGTTCCGATTATCATGCTTTCTGCAAAGGGAGAAGTATTTGACAAAGTGTTAGGGCTTGAGCTGGGCGCTGATGATTATATGATGAAACCGTTTGACTCTAAAGAACTTGTGGCAAGAGTTAAAGCGGTTTTGCGAAGAGTAGTTAAGGAAGAACCTAAAAAAGAAGAAGCAAAGGAAGATGATGAGCAGGTTGTAAGATATGAAGATTTGGAAATTAATCTTACTTCCTATCAGTTTATTTATAAAGGACAGGAGCTTGATTTTACTCCGAAGATTATAGAACTTGCTTACTTTTTAGCATCCCATCCAAACAGAGTATTTAACCGTGACCAGTTGGTTGATAAGGTATGGCATTTTGATTTTGCGGGCGATACCAGAACAGTCGATGTTCACATGAAAAGATTACGTGAGAAACTTGAAGACCATGAAAAATGGGCTTTTAAAACGGTATACGGAATAGGTTACAAATTTGAGAAGAAGTAGTGCCTTAGCCAAAATTATTACCATTTACATTGTATTGATACTGACCATATTTGTTCTGGCAAATACGGTTGGTTTTGTTGCGCTTGAAGAAGTTGTGGCTCAGAATGAAAAGTCAAGAATGTATGATGAAGTTCAGTATGTGGTTGATTTATATGTTTCAAGCTATAACAAAATAGTTTTGTACAATGAAAGTGTTGATTATGACGAAGTAGACAGAATGATAAGGCTCTCTGCTTCAATAAACGGTTATACGGTATTTGTGGTTACCGATACGGGTGAAGTAGTTAAAGATACAAGTGACAGGGCTGTTGGAATGAATTTACGAGATGAAAATCCGGATGTTCTTGGAAAGAAATATAACCGCAGCATAAGCTTCCCTACCTTTGATAATCAGCAAATGAGTGTTATGCAGTCTATATTCTATGGCGATGATCAGACAATAAGCGGTTATGTAGTTGTGTTTTCCGGAATAGAAACAATAGCAGCAGAAACTACTGAATATATGCTGACGGTCAAAATTGGAATTGCGATAGTAGCGGTTGCTTTTCTCGTTGTATTGATTGGCGCATATGCGTGGGTTCTTTATCCTTTGAAAAAACTTGGTAAGCAGGCTTTGCAGTATTCAAACGGAGATTATTCAAATGATCAATTTGTTTTGGTGGATAAAGAGTTTAAGACGCTTTCCGCTTCGGTTCATTATATGGGTATTACTCTTGCAACAAAGGATGAATCCCAGCGTAAGTTTATTGCAAATATTTCGCATGACTTCCGTTCACCTTTAACAAATATCAAAGGCTATGTTGAAGCGATGAAGGATGGTACAATTGATAAGGACCATCAGGACAAGTATTTTGATATTCTTTTGTATGAAACAGACCGCTTGAAAAAGCTTACTGAAAATCTGCTTGAACTTAATAAAGCTGACAGAAAGGAAATGCTACTTGATATTACAAGCTTTGATTTACATAAGATGATAAGGGATATTGTGCTGACCTTTGAACAATCCTGTAAGTCAAGAAAAATTTCTATAGTGCTTGAACTTTTTGATGACAGTATCATGGTTGACTGCGATAAGGGTAAGATACAGCAGGTATTTTATAATCTTATCGATAATGCGATTAAATTCTCTTATAACGGCGGAAAAATTGTAATAAAGACAAGGAAGCGCAGGGGCAAGGTATATGTGTCAGTTAAAGACTTCGGTGTTGGTATTGCAAAGGAAAAAGTCGGAAGAATATGGGAAAGATTTTATAAAGCTGATGAATCAAGAGGTAAGGATAAAAAAGGTACGGGTATCGGACTTTCGATCGTAAAGGAAATAATCAGTGCACATAAAGAAACAATATCCGTTGTGTCGACAGAAGGTTATGGAACGGAATTTACATTTTCACTTTCACTTTCTGAAGAAAATGATGAGGAATAGCTTATGAATAAAAATGATGAGAAGGATCCGAGTTTAAGTGTTTCTCAGGAATATAACTTTTTTGAGGAACATGTCAGAAAAAAGAAGAAAAGCAAAGTTAAGAAAAGAATTATTCAGATTCTTTTCACTTTGCTTTGCGCAGTTTTATTCGGACTGGTATCAAGCTATATTATCATAGTCTCAGATTCCTGGTTTGAAACATATCTTGGAATAAAAGAAAAGACTGGAAAAGAAAAAATAGGCTTAGATGAATT
>JAKSSA010000067.1 GCA_024403335.1 Lachnospiraceae bacterium | reverse complement strand
TTGTTGCTGCTGCAATAAGTGATGAGACGCATGAAAAGACATATAGCTGGTTGGCTGATAATAATGAACTTATAAATGTTGCAACTTCAAGGCCGAAGGAAAAGCTAATCGTTTTAGCGGATATGAAAAATGCATGTTGATGTGTCAAGAACGGATAGGAATTATAGTCAGTATCCTGTTGTGACAAATTCTTTGGAGGTGACTGATAAAAGCGATTCAAAGACTCAGAATACATCTAATACACCTGTGAATACTCCTGCATTGAGTAAGCCTACTTCTACACCGACTCCAAAGCCACAGCCTACAGAGCTTGTGAAGAATGATTCTGATAGTGGTAATAAAGTTGATAATGAAAAGACAGAAGATAAGAAACAGGAAGATGAAAAAGGTACTGATAATGAATCAAATGGTGTTGTAAGCAGTGATTTGATTGTGAAAAATGATGAGGATAATCAAAATGTTTTTTCGCAGGATGGAAGCGATGAAAAAAACGATGATGATTATTACGAAGAAGAGGATAAAGAAAGTTTTACCAAGGAAGCACTTGACAGAGCATATGAAATTATAAAGAAGGCTGAAAGAGATAGTAAAAAGTCTATTGTAACAGTATCAAATATTCATGAAGAAATAGTTTATCTTCCAAGCTATAACAAGATTACAACAAAAAAGGATTATTTTGGGGTAGCTTTATTTAATACAGGAAACAGCCTGCTATTGCTTACCAAATATTCAAATGTTAAGTCAAGCGGAAGAATTGAGGTTGACTTTGGAATAGGTAACAGCGTTGCAGCTGATTTATATTCCTTTGATGAAATGCTTGACCTTTGTGTTGTAGAGGTACTTACAAGCAGACTTACAAAGGAGCAGTCAGAGCATGTTACAGTAGCTATGCTGACAACAGATGAAGTTAATAAGTATACTGTTGGCTCATTGGCAATAGCACACGAAAAGTATACCGGGTTTAAGGATATGTCTTTTGAAGGAACGATTACTAGTGTGGATAATTCAAAAGAAATTAAAGACCGCGTTATTGATTTCTTTACTCTGAATACAATTAATTATGCTAAAGCAGAGGGCTTTGTTTTCAATCTTGATGGTGAATTGTTAGGAATGATTGACCATTCACTTGAGGATGAATCGCATCAGGTTACAACGGTTATGTCTTTTGACTCAATGAGATGGGCATTAAGCAAGCTGCTTAGTGGCGACAAAATTTCAGGACTTGGCGTGACTGTCAGCAACATGTCCGATGTATTAAGGCAGAAGGCTAATGCGAAGACCGGAGTTTTTGTTAAGGAAGTCGATAAAAACAGCAATTCATTTGACTATCTGGTAGCAGGTGATATTTTGGTAGCGGTTAATTCTCTTGAATGTAGTGATGTGCATGCATATGTTGAGATAATGAGCAAATTCAAAGCAGGTGATGTTGTAACGCTTACATTGTTGAGAGAAAAATTCCCCGGAGAATATCGTGAAGAGGAATATGAAATAGTAGTTCAGTAAAAGAATGGAGACAGAATGAAAACTTATATTAATAACATAATGGCAGGAGATTACGTTCATAATCAGGTTTTTTACTGTGTTAATAACACCGAACGTGTTTCAAAGAATGGAAAAAAATATAATGATGTTAATTTAAGAGACAGAACAGGTGAACTTAACTGTAAAATCTGGGATGTAAATGACCCTGGTATTGAGGATTTTTCAGATGGTGATTATGTTGAAATCTCTGGTGAATGTTCAGATTATCAGAATAAAAAACAGTTAAAGATTTCGAGAGCAAGGAAGGTTTCTCCAAATAGCATAGATATGTCTGATTTTGTGCTTACAAGTAAGTATAACATGAATGATATGTATTCAGAACTCCACAAACTCATTGATACAGTAAAGAATGAGTATTTTCATACTTTGCTTGATAATGTATTTGTCAAGAATCAGGTGTTGGCATCTAAGTTTAAGGTGCATCCTGCAGCAAAGACTGTGCATCATGCTTTTGCAGGCGGGTTACTCGAGCATACTTTAACAGTTGCTAAAAATTGTGACATTTTGCAGAAAAATTATCCTTTTGTTAAAAGAGATCTGCTTTTAACAGCTGCGATTTTTCATGATATTGGAAAACTTGAAGAGTTAGGTCCTTGCCCTAACAACGATTATACCGAAGATGGAAATCTGATGGGACACATATTCCTTGGTGCAGAATTTGTTTCAAGAGAGTGTGATAAGATTGCAGACTTTCCGAGAGAAATAAAAAATGATTTGGTTCATTGCATTCTTGCACATCATGGCAAGTTGGAGTTTGGTTCACCTAAGGTACCGATGATGGTTGAAGCGGTTTTACTTAATTATGCTGATGATTTGGATGCAAAGATGCAGCAGTTTGAAAAGCTTTTTGATGCGTATTGGGGACAGAACTGGATTAGTGACGGAACACAGTTTGCTTTCGGTGTAAGCATGATTAAGAAAGCAAGCAATAAGCTTGAATAAGCTTGAAAAAGCTTGAATAAGTTTGAACAAGCTTAAATAAGTTTAAATAAGCTTGAATGCTGTAATTTTGATGGTTAAAGTCAGAATAAAAAGAATTTGATTGTTTAAAATTGGAAGATGAAGAAAAACGAAATTATAAAAATTGAAGTTGACAGACTAAGCTCAGAGGGCCAGGGAATTGGCTTTGTAGATGGACAGGTGGTGTTTGTGAAAAATGCATTGCCGGGGGAAATCGTAAATGCACTTATTCTAAAAGTCAATAAAAAAGAAGCATATGCGGTTACACGAGAGGTTTTGGTTGCATCAGAAAACAGAGTAAAACCTTCCTGTCCCGCATATTTTAAGTGTGGCGGATGTGATTTGCTGCATCAGTCTTTTGAAGCTGAAAATCGATTTAAGAGAGATAAAGTTAAGGACTGCCTTTCAAGAATTGGTGGTTTTAAGGATGTTGAGGTTGAAGAAACTGTATTTGCTAACGAGCTTCATTACAGAAATAAAGGACAGTATCCGGTTGGTTTGGATAAGGAGGGGAATATAGTTGCAGGTTTTTATGCCCCACATTCACACAGAATAGTTGAAGCCCCTTGTATTCTCCAAAAATCCGTTAATGATGTTATCGTTAAAGCTGTATTAGCGCATATGCGAAAGAATCACATAAGACCATATGCAGACAGTAACGGCGAGGTATTAAGTGGTGGTTTGGTAAGACATATTTATATAAGAGTTGGTGAAAGCTCAAGGGAAATAATGGTATGTCTTGTAATAAATGGCAATGATTATCCGAAGAAAAACGAGCTTGTAAATGAGCTTGTTGCAGCTATCGAAGGCTTTGACCAAAGGCTTACACTTACAAGCTTTGTTCTTAACATAAATAAAGAAGTTACCAATGTGATTCTTGGGAAAAAGAATGTTTATGTTTATGGAAAAGAGTATATTACAGACAAAATTGGTGACTTGAAGTATCGTATTTCACCACATTCTTTTTATCAGGTTAACCCAAAAGCAACAAAGAAGTTATATGATATTGCAGTTGAGAATGCAGCATTAACAGGAAATGAAACAGTATTTGACCTTTATTGCGGAATAGGCTCGATTTCGCTTTATTTAGCGAAAAAGGCCAAGAAGGTATATGGTGTCGAGATTGTTCCAGAGGCAATAAATGATGCAAGACTTAATGCGAAAGAAAATGGAATTAAAAATGCAGAATTTTTTGTTGGCGCAGCAGAGGATGTGGTTGACGATAAATTTGGAATTAAACAAAAGGGTGACAAAGTGGATGTGGTTGTACTTGATCCACCAAGAAAGGGATGCGACGGGAAACTCATTGAATCTGTATTGAAAATTGCCCCCGAAAGAGTGGTATATGTTTCATGTGATCCGGCAACTCTTGCCCGAGATTTAAAGCTTTTCTGTGAGGAAAAGTATGAGATTAAGAGAGTTACACCTGTAAATATGTTCCCGAGAACGGAACATGTGGAGACTGTGTGCCTTTTGAGCAACCGAAAAGCAGATGCCAAAATAAGAATCAATGTGGATTTGGAAGACTATTACGCTGAAACAGGTGTGTATTTTGGAAAGATATCTACTAGAAGAAAGAATGAAAAATAAAATATATGGTGATGATAACCGTCTTGTGCAGGAGTAAATTCTGGGTGCAAGGCGGTATTTTTATGCAAAAGTAATTTCGAGAACTCAAAAGTTATAATTGTAAATTAGAAAGAAACGGTGTATAATATTATGCAGTATTATAGGAGTATTATAGGCTATTTTGACGTGAGAAATATGGAGGAAAATGACATGTCAGAAACTCAAATTAAAATAACATATAAACCATTATGGAAGATGCTCATTGATCGTGAAATGAGTAAAACTGACCTACGAAAAAAGACACAGATTGCACCAAGTACATTTACAAAAATGAATAATGACCAGCAGGTATCAATGGATGTATTGGCACGTATATGTGTGGAATTAAATTGTGGATTTGATGATATTGTGCAGATAGAGTCCGTAAAAAAGGACAGCTAATCTGATAGAGTATAGATGGGGTAGTGAAATCCAGAAAGGAAGATGCTATGTTACCGGAAGAAAAAGCACGTGTGAAAATCGATAAACAGCTAAGAAATGCAGGCTGGGATATCGTTTCAAGAAATGAATATTTGCCTAACAGCACAACTGCTGTAAAGGAAGCTTTGATGGTAGGTAATACGGAAAGTGATTATCTTCTGTTTGTTGATGGAAAAGCGATTGCTGTTGTAGAGGCAAAAAGAGAAGAAAATCTGTTAGGGGATGAAGTAAAGAAACAGGCTGAGGACTATGCGTTATCACCACAGTCCTGGTATGCGCTGTGGTTTGAAAAACTAATTCCATTAGTATATATGGCCAACGGAAATAAAATATATTTCAAAAATATGCTTGTGGAAGATAGCGAATATGAAGAATTGCTACAGATGCATTCACCAAAGAAGATGCTTCAGATAATTGGAAAGAAGTCTGAGTACGGAGCACTTCCAGTACTTGAGAGGCGAGGACTTCGTGATTGTCAGTATAAGGCTGAAACTAAATTAGAAGAATCCTTGAAACTAGGCAATAAGAAGAATTTGGCGGTGTTAGCTACAGGTTCAGGTAAGACATACCTTGCCTGCTTAGCTGCATATAGATTGTTGAATTATACACAGACGAAGAGAATTTTATTTTTAGCAGATAGAAATAACCTTGCAAAGCAGGCACTGTCAGAAT
>JAKSSA010000066.1 GCA_024403335.1 Lachnospiraceae bacterium | reverse complement strand
TTTCCTGAATCATCTCGTACATCTTCTTGGAACCGATATGGAAGTATGCGCTGGTCTCTTCAACCGTCAGCAGATATCTTTCATAAAATGGAATCTGTAGCTGCTTTAGTGCAATGAAATCAGGCTTCTGTTCAACATACTCAGACATGATTGGTTTCTGCGGTGCCGGATCTGCTTTCTTAGTAGGACGGCTCTGTTGCTTCTTGGTAGAGGCAGCTCTTCCGGTAGTGCTCGCCTTTGTTTCCTCGGTTTCAAACTGAGCTGCTTCTGCTTTCTTAGTTGAGGTGCTCTTATTTGCGGAAGAGGCAGTCTTTCTTGTAGTTTTGCGCTCCGGGATGTCCGGCGCATAAGACGGGGTTTTGGTTGTTCTGGCCATAATAGAGTCCTTTCTTCTGCCCGTTTCAGGGGCTGATCATAGATTTCTCGTCAAATCGAACTCTTCTGAAAAATAGGGGATTGAGGTACTGGTGAAGTACACTCCGGCCATAAACCCCGGTGTAATTTAGTTTATCCTGTCCTGTTCGGGTAAAAGCGTCATATGCCGTGGTATTTTTGCAAAAAAAACTCACAACCCAAGGTTATGAGCTAAATTATTTGTTTCAGAAACCCAACAACATATTTGCTTCCCTGTTAATATCACTTACTACTAGGTTTCCATAATTGGTGTAGAAACAGTACACCATTTACTACACCATTTTTCTAAAAAATTACACCATTTTATGAGAAGTTACGACACCTTTTGTTTTTATCAACAATACCTTCAATAGTGCATAAACACTGCACTTTACTGCTTCTGCAAGGCCTCACATTTCCTCACTAACCTGAAAGATGTAAAACTTCAAATACAGGCTTTCATCTTTACCCCATAAAATTGGATGGTCAGGTGATTGTGTTCTGAATTCAATCTGCTTAAGTCTTTTATGTGTAACTAAAGCAGCCTCTTTAATGGTCTTTTCAAGAAGCTCCGTTGTCATAAAATGTGAACATGAGCAGGATGCAAAATATCCTCCGTCTTTTACAAGTCGCAGTCCCTTCATGTTTATCTCTCTGTATCCCTTTATTGCATTTTTTGTTGCTTCTCTGGATTTTGTAAATGCAGGGGGATCAAGAATTACAACATCATACTTTTCTCCCTTTTCATTAAGTTTAGGAAGCTCATCAAGAACATTTGCTACTCTAAACTTAACAGTTTCTTCAAGTCCGTTTCTCTTCGCATTTTCATTTGCCTGGTTAACTGCAAATTCTGATATATCAAGGCCCTCCACAGATAAAGCCTGCGCTAATCCGGCATTCAAAGCAAAAGTTCCCATATGTGTAAAGCAGTCTAATACCTTTTTGCCCTTGCAAATTCGCTGCATAGCTAAGCGATTGTACTTCTGATCAAGAAAGAAACCTGTTTTTTGGCCATTTGCAACATCTACAAGATACTTAACTCCATTTTCCACTATTTCTACATTAGTATCAAATTCTTCCCCAATAAAAGCTTTAACCTTCGAAAGTCCTTCCTTTGTTCTTTCATTGGCATCACTTCTCTCATAAACACCGCGAATTAAAACTCCATCCTTGGCTAAAATATCCTTCAAAATGTCAACAATTCTTATCTTAAACTGCTCCATACCAAGAGCAAGGCACTCTACAACAAGCACATCATTATACTTATCTATTGTTAATCCGGGTAAAAAGTCTGCCTCACCAAAGATTATACGACAGGCATTTAAATCACCTTCTGCCAAACGCTTCTCCAATGAGCAACCTGTCTCCAAAGGATTAGACATAACTGTTTTTCTATATTCCCAGGCATTTTCTACCCGCATTTTCAAAAACTCATCATCGATTTCAACATCAGCTTTTCGTGTCAGCATTCTGACTCTTATTTTTGAGTTCTGATTAATAAAGCCCTTGCCCAGAGGATATCCGTCAAAGTCCTCTACAAAAACCAAAGCACCATTCTCAAATCGACCTTTTATGGTATCTATTTCGTTGTCAAATATCCACTGTCCGCCTGCTTTTAATGTACGGCCTTCCCCTTTTTTCAGGGTTACTTTTGTTTCTATCTTAACTGAATCCATTATAATTCTTCCCACTCTTCTCTTCTGATTGCGCACACTCTGTCAATTACACCATCTTTATCTATATATTCATCTACCATCTTCATACCAAGAGATAATGCTGTTCTATATGAAGGTTTATTTGCCTTATCCATATAAGAATACAATTCATTAAAACAGAGGTTGTTAAAGGTCCAGTCTCTTACAGCTCTGCCTGCTTCCTTTGCATATCCCTTCTTGTGGCAGTCTTTTCTGACATGATATCCGATTTCAGGTTTTATTGCTCCGTTTATAATCTGCATTGTAAGGCCGCAGTCCCCAATCATCTCGCCTGTTTCCTTTAAAATCATAGCCCAGAGACCAAATCCGAAAACGCTGTAATTTGTCAAATTCCATTCTATCCAGTTCTTAACTTTTTCATCATCAAAGTGCTTGGGATAGTACTGCATGTTGTCATCATCGCCAATTACTTTTTTCAAAGCATCAAAATCGTCTAAAGTCATCTCACGAAGTCTTAATCTTTCAGTTTCTATCACTACATGACATGCTTCCTTCTGTCCATTCATATCAAGACTTTTTGCATATCTTACAACTCTTTCCTTCTGAAAATCCACATCCTTCTTCTCATTCAATAAATTTTCAGCAATTTCATGACTGCGCTTGTAATTTTTCTCTGAAATAGCGTCCTTTGAAGCTTCAAGAAGTGAAAGAAACCACTCCGGATCCTTATCAAGCTTTCTTAATATTGAATCATGAGCCTTGTCCTGAACAAATCTTGTTTCATATCTTGCCACAGTTTTTAATCCCCAGCCTAAAAGCTGGCAAAGATCTGTCTGATTTATATCATATTTTTCACGAATAAATATTATCTCATCAGAAGTTAAAAGGCCCTGCGTTTTTCTATAGGCATCTATATTTTTAAGAAAGTTGCCCTGCTCCTGGCGTTTATTTGCAAATACCTTATCATTGTTATCGCAATACTGATAAAGGGCCGGGTATACTATGTTAACGCCCTTAATCGTGTCATGCTCAACTATCTCGATTGTTTTAACATTATGTTCCTTTCCGCATACAGAACATAATTCTTTTTTCATCCCAATAAGTTCGAAATCCATAGTGTCCTCCATATCATATTGAAAATTAATTACATACAAAGTTTTTGTTTTCAACTTTTTTCTACAATCATTCAGAATAATTGTATCATTTGACACAATTATACAAAAAGTGAATATATATGTCAACTCAAATGAATATTGCATTTCATACTGCGATATGTCTGCTCTTTCTTAGTTGTATTTTCTGCATTATTAGTTGCATTCTCCACATTATCAGTTGTATTCTCCACATTATCAGTTGCATTCTCCACATTAGTAAGGCAGATTATGAACTTATACTGTGAAAAAGCAAGATTATAAAAGTGCGCAAACCAAAAAAAGGCGGAAGATTTCTCTTCCGCCTTAAATTCATCCAAGAATGAATTACTTATAAAGTTCAACGAGCTTCAATAAGTGCTCATATCTTTCCTTAGCAGCATCTTCTGATGCAGCGAATAACTTCTCTGCTCTTTCAGGGAATGCCTTTGTAAGTGATGTATAACGAGCTTCGTTGTTAAGGAATTCCTGATATGTTCCATCGCCTTCCTTAGAAGTCAATGTGAAAGGATTCTTTCCTTCAGCCTTGAGTGCAGGGTTGAATGAGAAGAGGTTCCAATATCCGGCCTTAACAGCCTTCTTCATTTCATCCTGGCAGTGGTTCATACCACCCTTAGCGATTCCGTGAAGTTCGCAAGGAGCGTAGCAGATGATAAGTGAAGGACCATCATATGCTTCTGCTTCTGTGATAGCCTTAACAGCCTGTGCAGGGTTAGCACCAAGAGCGATCTGTGCTACATAAACGTAACCATAGCTCATAGCGATTTCAGCAAGAGATTTCTTCTTAACTTCCTTACCTGCTGCAGCGAACTGGCAAACTTCACCAATGTTAGAAGCCTTTGAAGCCTGTCCACCTGTATTTGAATACATTTCTGTATCGAATACCATGATATTAACATTTTCATTTGAAGCAAGAACATGGTCAAGACCACCGAAACCGATGTCATATGCCCAACCGTCACCACCGAAGATCCATACAGACTTCTTAGCGAGGAACTGCTTCTTCTCAAGGATTTCCTTAGCGCAGTCGCAATCAAGCTTCTCAAGTTCAGCGATAAGTACCTGAGCATATTCTGTATTGCAGTTTGTGCAATCCTTTGTCTCAAGGAACTTAGCAATAGCTGCCTTTAAGCTGTCTGATGCCTTGTCACCTGCAGCGATCTTCTCAAGCTTAGCGATAAGCTGGTCACGAAGAACCTTCTGTCCAAGATACATACCGAAACCATGTTCAGCATTATCTTCGAACAATGAGTTAGACCATGCAGGACCCATCTTAGAATCCTTATTAACTGTGTAAGGTGATGTAGCAGCAGGACCGCCCCAAATTGAAGAACATCCTGTAGCATTTGAAATGTACATATGCTCACCAAACAACTGTGTTACCAAACGAGCGTATGATGTTTCAGCACATCCTGCGCAGCTACCTGAGAATTCAAGTAAAGGCTGGTTGTACTGTGAACCGATAGGTGTATTGTCAGCGAACTTGTTAGCCTTCTTACCAACGTTAGCAACGAGGTAATCAAATACAGGCTGCTGATCTGCCTGATCTTCCTGAGGTACCATCTTTAATGCACCCTTAGCAGCTGCAGGACAAACAGTTACACATTCGCCACAACCCATACAGTCAAGAGGAGATACACTCATGGTGTACTTCATACCTGCTTCTGTAGCATGCTTTGAGTCAGCAAGCTTGATTGTTTCAGGAGCATTAGCAACTTCTTCTGCACTGAGAATGAAAGGACGAATTGTTGCATGTGAGCAAACGAATGCACATGAGTTACACTGTAAGCAGACTGAAGGATCCCATGCAGGAACCATAACTGCTGTACCACGCTTCTCGTATGCAGATGCACCTGTTTCAAACTGACCATCAGCGATATCCTTGAATGCTGATACAGGAAGTGAATCACCATCCATCAAGCTGATAGGATCAAGAAGTTCGTTAACCATCTTAACTGTAGCAGGACGGCCATCTCTCTTGATTTCCTTCTTCTCTTCTGTAGCATTTGCCCATTCAGCAGGAACTTCAACCTTATGAATTGCATCAACGCCGGCATCAATTGCCTTATAGTTCATTTCAACTACAGCATCACCCTTCTTGCTGTATGACTTCTTAGCTGCAGCCTTCATGAAGTCGATTGCTTCAGCGATAGGCATAACGTTAGCAAGCTTGAAGAAAGCTGACTGAAGAATAGTATTGGTTCTCTTACCCATACCAATTTCAATAGCTTTGTCAATAGCATTGATTGTGTAAAGCTGTACATTGTTATTTGCGATATATCTCTTAGCTTCTGCATTTAAGTGTTCAGCTAATTCTTCATCTGACCACTGGCAGTTGATCATGAAGATACCGCCGGGCTTAACGTCCTGTACCATCTTGTAACCCTTGATAATGTATGAAGGATTATGGCATGCAACGAAGTCAGCCTGATTGATGTAGTAAGGACTTCTGATAGGCTTATCACCGAAACGAAGATGAGAAATGGTAATACCACCTGTCTTCTTTGAGTCGTACTGGAAGTAAGCCTGAATATACTTATCTGTATGGTCACCGATAATCTTTGTTGAGTTCTTGTTAGCACCTACTGTACCGTCACCGCCAAGACCCCAGAACTTACACTCAACTGTACCAGGTGTAGCTGTGATAGGAGCGGGCTTAACTTCAGGAAGTGATAAGAATGTAACGTCATCTACGATACCGATTGTGAAACGAGCCTTAGGAGCATCCTTAGCAAGTTCTGTAAAGATAGCGAAAACTGATGACGGAGGAGTATCCTTTGAACCAAGACCATAACGACCGCCTGTAAGAACGATGTCATTAAGCTTAGCTTCACGAAGTGTAGCTGCAACATCAAGGTAAAGAGGATCACCAAGTGAACCGGGTTCCTTTGTTCTGTCTAATACAGCAAGCTTCTTTGTTGTCTTAGGAAGTACCTTAAGGAATGCATCTGATACCCAAGGTCTGTACAAACGAACCTTGATCAAACCAACCTTTTCTCCCTTAGCCATTAAGTAATCTACAACTTCTTCGCAAACGTCGCAGAATGAACCCATAGCTACGATTACTCTGTCAGCATCAGCTGCACCATAGTAATTGAATAAATCATAATTTGTACCGAGCTTTTCATTAATCTTGCCCATGTACTTTGAAACTACTGCGGGAAGTTCATCATAAAGAGTGTTGCAAGCTTCTCTGTGCTGGAAGAATACGTCACCGTTTTCATGAGAACCACGCATAGCGGGATGCTCAGGATTAAGGGCGTGCTCTCTGAATGCTCTTACAGCGTCCATATTGCACATTTCCTTCAAGTCTGCATAGTCCCACTTCTCAATCTTCTGGATTTCGTGTGATGTACGGAAACCATCGAAGAAGTTAAGGAAAGGAAC
>JAKSSA010000065.1 GCA_024403335.1 Lachnospiraceae bacterium | reverse complement strand
ATATAAATAATTAAGGAATTTTGATTTAGTTTTTTAAGTTTTAATAAAGAAGGACAGGCTTTTATATGTTGGGTGTTTTATATATTTTGCTTTGCACAATGGTTGGTTATGTACTCGGAAATCTTTTGATTCCTGAGTTTATGCATATAACAGATAAATCATATGGTGGCAAGAATATAAATATCCCTTCATTTTTTGTCTGGCTTCCATCAAGTTATCTGATTGGATCATTACTTGTTACCTGGACTGTATATTTGCTGGCTTATAGCTTTGAAACAGAAAGATATCCGTTAAAAAAAGCAAATATAATAGCATTTGTACTTTGGATTGGTGTAATAGCAATTATTCTTGCTTCAAAGTTTTTCTTAAGTGTAAAAAAGAATAAAATATCAGACAAAAAACCATTTTCCATTCGTATGGTCAAGCTTGGAAGAACTGTTATTGACAAAAATCAGGTGGGAATGCTTGTTTTCTTTATCATAGCTTTTCTTTTTGTATGGCAGTTAATGTTCAGAACCTTTTCGGTAGTTGACGGATATTATGCTATCGGGGCATCAGTAGCATCTGATTTTGCACCGCATATGGGCATGATTCGTTCTTTTTCTTTTGGTAATAACTTCCCGACTCAATACTCACATTATGCTGGTGAAGACATAAGATATCATTTTATGTTTCAGTTTATGGTTGGTAATCTTGAGTTTTTAGGAATGCGACTTGACTATGCTTTCAATCTTCCAAGTATTTTCTCATTAGCAGCAACCATCACACTTCTTTTTGTTTTGGCAACAAAACTTACAGGAAGTAAATGGGTTGGATATTTGTCATCACTTTTCTTTGTATTCAGAAGCAGTTTTTCATTTTTTAAGTATATAGCTTCACTTAGAAAAGAGGAAATTAGTGAAACATTGAGAACATCGAGAGAGTTTCTCAATTATTCCGAACATGAAGATTGGGGACTTTGGAATTTAAATGTATATTGCAATCAAAGACATCTTGCTTTTTGTCTGGCACTGATGGTTTTAACAATTATCATTTTCCTTCCTTATCTTTATGAGATGGGAGAGAAGCTTTTAAAGGCAACATTAAAAGGCAGAGAGATGTTAAATGAAGAAAAAGAGCTTAAAGATAATGTTGTGAATTTAACTTATGACAAAGTATATCAGTCAGAAAACAAAGTTACTTTGGTAAATCCTGTTATTGAAAGACAGTATTCAAAGAAAACAGAATTTTATGGCAAAGTAGATCAGGTAATATCTGATTTGGCAAGTTCAGCACAGTGTTTATTTGTCACCAAAACTGCATTTTGGTTTAAGAATCCTTTATTCGCTTTGTTCTGGGGAATTGTACTTGGACTTACCGCATTTTGGAACGGCTCAGTTTTAATAGCAACCATGGTTGTTCTTTTCTTTATTGCTGCTTTTTCTGATAAAAGACTTGATTTTCTTTTGACGGCCGTAGTTGCATTGATTATTGGTTTACTTGAATCAAAACTTTTTATTAACAGTGAAGCCGGTTCTGTAGTAAGTTTGTCATACTTTTTCGGATTCCTTGCAGATAACAAGACCTTCTATGGCGGTTTGAAATATTTTGTAACTTTAACAGGTATTATGCTTTTTGCACTTGTTATTGCTTTCTGCTATTTTAAAGGTATATTCAGATATTTGGTATTTGTATTTGCTACACCTGTCATTTTAGCATTTACAGTAAAGCTTACTCCTGATATTACTGTGAACCACAAATTTATCATGATGGGACTTATGTTGCTTTCAATATTCCCTGCTGCATTGATTGTGGAGATGATTAAGAAGAATAAATCAATTATGATAAAGGCTTTGGCTGGTTTGTTAATTATTGTTATGACCATTACCGGTTTTTATGAATATCGTATTGTTGAAAGAAAGAATGTATTGGAATATTCCTATAATTATAAGATGGATGATGAAGTGACCAATATGATCAGATACAATTCATCTTCAGATGACATATTCTTAACAAGCTGGTATTCAATTCATCGTGTAGTAATGGGTGGTGCAATGCTTTATTTTGGATGGCCTTATTATGCATGGTCAGCAGGCTATGATACTATGTACAGAGAAGATATGGTAAGACGCTTGTATGAAGCAGAAACTCCTGAAAAGTTTTTAAAGCTTTGTAAGCAGGAAAATATCAGATATGTAATAGTTGATAATGAGGTTAGAACTAATAATTCATATGATGTAAGAGAAGATGTTATTTCAGAAGCATGTAAGATGGTTTACACAACAGATACAGGTGTGTGGAGATTTACTGTTTATGATACACAAAGAGGCCCTATTTGGACATTACCTGAGGAAGTAAAAACGAAGAAATAAAGGTAGTGTAAAATACACTATGAAAAAATGAGCCTAAAAAATAAGTTATGGGGGGTACGTTATGAAATGTGATGTACTTGTTGTAGGTGCCGGTCTTGCCGGACTTACAGTGGCTGAAAGAATTGCAAATGATATGAAGCTTAAGGTTATCGTGGTAGATAAGCGTGATCATATCGGCGGTAACGTATATGACTTTTATAATAATGATGGAATTTTAATACATAAATATGGACCTCACATATTCCATACAAATGATAGTGAGGTTTATGAATATTTGTCACGCTTTACTGAATGGAGACAGTTTGAGCATTTTGTTTTATCAAGTGTTGATGGTAAGTTAGTGCCAATGCCTGTAACTTTGGATACAGTAAATGCCATCTATGGTACTGATATGAATGAAGAGGAAATGAAGGCTTTTCTTGAAAAAGAGGCTGTTTCCTTTGATGAGATTAAAACAAGTGAACAGGTAGCTCTTTCAAAGGTGGGTCCGCTGCTTTATGAAAAGCTTTTTAAGAATTATACGAAGAAGCAGTGGGGGATTGATGCCTCAGAGCTTGATACGTCTGTTATTTCAAGAATTCCTGTCAGATTTAACCATGATACCAGATATTTTGCTGATACCTATCAGGGAATGCCACTTTACGGATATACAAAAATGTGTGAAAAAATGGTAGAATCAAAGAATATTAAGCTTCTTTTAAAAACTGACTATAAGGAAATTGCATCAGAGATTCAGCACAGAGCACTTGTCTACACCGGTAGGACTGATGAATTTTTCCATAATTTCTATGGAAAGCTTCCTTACAGAAGTCTTGATTTTATTTTTGAAACACATGATATGGAAAAATTCCAGGAAGCTCCTTGCGTAAATTATCCTAATGATAATGAATATACAAGAATTACAGAGTTTAAGTGGATGACCGGACAAACGTGTTACAAGACTGCAACCTGTAAGTTAATACCTGGAGATGATGGTCAAGCCTTATATCCTTTCCCTACAGCAGAATATCAGGCACAGTTTGCAAATTACAGAAAGCTTATGGCTAAGGAAAAGAATACTTATTTTGTTGGAAGATTAGCTGAATATAAATATTACAACATGGATAAGGTTGTCAAAAGAGGTCTTGAAGTTTTTGAAGACATGAAAAAAGATTATGAAGAGCTGAGTACTTATGAAAGAGTTCACAGCCTTTCAGAAGAAGAACTTTAATTTTCAGGAATAGCATAGGAGAAGAATATGGATAAGCTTTATATAATAATTCCTGCTTACAATGAGAGTGAAACCATTGAAAGTGTTATAAAAGAATGGTATCCGATAGTTGAAAAAGCAGGAGAGGAATCAAAACTTGTTATTATTAACGATGGAAGTAAGGATAATACTTATGAAATAATGCAGAAGCTTGCAAAGGATTATAAGCAGTTTGAACCTGTGACAAAGCCTAATGGAGGTCATGGTGCGACTATCCTTTTTGGTTATAATTATGCTTTAAATCAGGGGGCTGATTATATATTCCAGACAGATTCTGATGGTCAGACTCTTCCTTCTGAATTTCAGGCTTTCTGGGATGAAAGAGAAAATTATGACATGGTAATCGGTCACAGAAAAGGACGCCAGGATGGTTTTTCAAGAATTATTGTTACGAAAACCTTAAAGCTTGTTTGTAAATTGTGCTTTGGTGTAACCTTAACAGATGCAAATACTCCTTTCAGACTGATGAAAAGAGAAGCATTGGCATCTGAAATCGGTTATATTCCCAAAGACTATAATCTTACCAATGTTATAATTTCAGTTCTTTTTGCAAAACATAATAAAAAGGTTTTATACAAGAAAATTACTTTCAGACCAAGACAGGGTGGAGTTAATTCAATAAACATAAAGAAGATTTTTAAGATAGGTCAGAAGGCTTTGAAGGATTTTAAAGCAATCAATACCTCTATAAAGAATTCCGGAAAAGAGGCATAGAGTGAAAAAGGAAAAAATATATCAATTTCCGGCTTGCAGAGCGATTATTTTGTTTTTCTCGTTTCTTGCAGCCTTTGTACTTGGAAGTAATCTTTTAAAAAGCGATTTCTCTGTGGTATTTTCATGGTGGTTTGCTTTGTTTGTATTGGGAATAGCTGTATTCCCGATTACTTATCTGGTTTTCAATCGTTTTAAAGATTGCGGTTATATTGTCTCAAAAGTAATAGGTTTGGCTTTCATTTCATTCCTTTTGTGGACTTTTTCAACTATTCATGTGCTTCCTTTCACAAGAACTGCGATTATTATTCTTGTGATTTTGGTAGCTGTAGCCTGCTATACATTATATTTTCTTTTGGCAAAGAAGAAAAAGTATGTGCCGTTTGAAAATTTGAATTCTGATAAGATATGTTACGCTTTATATCTTGAAATTGTATTTCTTGTAATGTTTGTAGGTGCCTGCTACATGAAGGGCTTCAAGGCAGAGATTACTCCTGATACAGAGAAGTACATGGACTTTGGTTTTATGGCTTCAATGATGCGTCAGAAATATCTTCCTGCTCAGGATATGTGGTTTGGCGGAAAGTCTATTAACTACTATTATTATGGTATGTATGTAGCGACCTTCTTAACCAAGTTTATCGGTTCTACCGCAGGCTATGGATATAATCTCGATTTGATGATGGTCGGTGCACTTGGTTTTGCCGAAGTATATTCAATTGCAGGAGAGTTAATTAACAAGGCAATTGATGAGTATGATAAGCGCCATAAGGATGACACTCTTTTTGAGAAGGCAGGAAAAGTTAAGAGAGCAGTAATAACCACAATTGCTTCTTATATATCGGGTTTTGCGGTTTTTGCTGCAGGTAATTTCCAATACTGCCTGTATTCCGATATTATCCCTACTTTGCAGAAAGCCTTCGGATTGAATGTAACCGGATACTGGTTCCCAAACGCGACAAGATTTATTACTGACGAATATGAAGGAGATGTAGGCACACTTATTCATGAATTCCCTTCATATTCCTTTGTACTTGGCGACTTACATGCACATGTGTGTGATATTATATTTGTCCTTGCCATCGTTGCGACTTTACTTGCATTTGTGTTTAATCGCAAGGAAAGAATGGAATATGCCCAAACACATTTTGTTTTTGAAAAATATGATCTTAAGGGTTTACTTAAGGAAGCATTAAGACCTGATGTATTGATGGTTGGTTTCTTTATCGGTATTTTCCAAATGACAAATTTCTGGGATTTCCCGATTTACTTTATCGTATCAGGTGCAGTTATCTTGTTTGTGAATGCCATATTGACGGGCTTTAGCCTTGAAACCTTAAAACTGACCGCGGTTCATGGTGTGGAAGTATTGGTTTTGGGATATCTGGTTGCTTTTGCATTTAATGTAAACTTTGTTGCGATGTCATCAGAGATAAGACCAAGCTTCTGTCATTCTTCAATTTATGAACTGGCAGTTCTTTGGTGGTTCCCGATTGCAGTTTCAGTCGGACTTTATGTTATCGCCATTACCAAATACAGAAATGATTATAAAGAATACAGACTTGCCAAATTGTCTTTAGAAAAGAAAATTGATAAAGCTAAAAGCAGTAATGTGAAAAAGGCTGAAGATAATGAAAAGGCAGCAGTAGAGACAAATTATATTAAAGCCAAGAAAAACGGTAAGATTAAGCATTTGTTCTCATTTATTTTCAAGCTTGAAATGTCAGATTTATTTGTTTTGACAATAGCTGCATGTGCCGCCGGATTGGTACTGATGCCCGAGCTTGTGTATGTTAAGGATATTTATGGTTCTGCTTATGCAAGATCAAATACCATGTTTAAGCTTACTTATCAGGCATTTATTCTTTTCGGAATTGTTCTTGGGTATGCAGTTACAAGACTTGTATGTTTATTTGAAACAAATAAGCAGCTTGTTAGAGGTATTCTTTGTACTGTAATTCTTTTCTGGACTTTTGGATATTTTAATGAAGCAGAAAGCGCATGGTTTGGAAAGCTTACTCAGGACAGATATGTAAGCTTGGATTCTTACAAGGTAATTGCCAATACAGAATCAGAAGATGTAGAAGCAACTATCAAGTGGGTGCAGGAGAATATTGAAGGACAGCCAATAATGGCGCAGATGCCTACGACTTCTTACGGCTATTATGCTACAATTTCTGCCTTTACAGGTGTACCTTCAGTTATTGGCTGGGCATACCATGAATGGTTGTGGAGAACAAGTGCAAAACTTGAATATGCGATGCCAACAGAAGTACAGCAAAGACGA
>JAKSSA010000064.1 GCA_024403335.1 Lachnospiraceae bacterium | reverse complement strand
AGACGCTTTCATCTCGGAACTTGAAGAACCGAGGATTCCCGCTTGTTATCCTAAAACAAAAACAGATTATTAATTAAAAGCCCTTGTCTTCAATATAAAACATAGCATAATTCTATCTCTATAGCGCATAATACTAACTTTAGTTTGTTTCTTGAATAGATAAACCTATCTAAGCTTATCACAATTTCACATAATCATCCAAAGTAACCACTTTGTCACTTCTGTATAGTTTCTGCATAAATTCTTTTGAATTATATTCATCACTTAAAGCAAAATCGTGGCTCCAAGTCATGTACCAAAGCCAATTAACTTCATTTTTTAAAGCCTTTTCAATATCAGGCACAACTCCGGTTTCAGCTAAAGCAATACCTTTTTTACTGCTTGTATTTTCAATAAGTTCAAAATATTTGCCTGCATAATCGTCATTTGCATGTTTAGGAGGATATAAGTCTCTGGAAACTATATCGCAAAAGTCGTCTCCGACATAACCTTCTTTTAACGGACAATTCCATACCCATACCAAGTTATGAAGTTTTTTCTTTTCCGTAAAATATCTAAACATATATCTGTATGCATCTGCTGCAGTCTTTGCACCCTTTGCTCCCCACCAGAACCAGTTTCCTTCAGATTCATGAAAAGGTCTCCATAAAACAGGTATTTTTTTAGCTTCAAAGCCTCTCAGAATTTCAGCCATAACATCCATATCATGACACATAGCAATATTCTCTATTGTTCCTTCTATCACTGCCTTTTCAACATCAAACTCTGTATTTGCCGAATAAAATGCCTTCGAAAAACCACCTATTGGAGAAAACCAGTGCCATGTAAAGGTAACAATACCACCACTTTCTGCCCACTCATATGCCTTTTCTACAGTTCCCATCGCATCCATGATTTCTTTTAAACAAGCCTCATCACATTTTTCCCAGTTTATATTAGGTGAATATGCCAAAAGTTCAAAACCGCAAATTACAGGCTTTTTTCCAGTCAATGAATATATATATTCTATTTCCTCCATACCCATTGTTTGAGTATGCTGTCCTGTTAGTATTCTTTTCCCTTCAATTGAAGCCAGAAATTCCAACAACTCCCTGACTTCAGGTATCGCATTTTTATCACAAGGTTCAATAATCATAAAAACTCCATCTGCAAAATCTCAAAAATATTTCAAAAAATAAAATTTTTCAAAAGCAAATCATTAATTTTCACTTCTATCAAGAACATGTTCAAGTATTCCCATCAATTCACTCACCTCAAGTGGTTTAGGCAAATGGGCATTCATTCCTGCTACATAGGCATTTTGCTTATCCTCATCAAAAGCATTGGCAGTCATTGCAATAATAGGAACTGATGCTTTCTTGGAATCAGTAAGCTTTCTTATTTGCTTCGAAGCTTCATAGCCATTCAAATTTGGCATCTGAATGTCCATCAAAACAGCATCATAATATCCGCCTTCATGTTCCAAAACCATGTCAACTGCCATTTGACCGTCAAATGCTTCGTCAACGACAAAACCTTCAGCTGTCAAAATTTCAACTGCTATTTCCCTGTTAAGCTCGTTATCTTCAGCAAGAAGAATATGTCTGCCCTTGAATTCTATTTCCTTTTCACTAAGCTTTTCGTCATTAATTTTCTTAAGTTCTTCTTCTGTTGGCACCCTATGAGGAATAATGATTGTAAATGTAGTTCCTACACCAAGTTCGCTTTCAACTTCAATACTTCCACCTAATATATCAACAAGTTTCTTAGTAATCGCCATGCCAAGACCTGTTCCTTCAATCTTACTGTCAGTTGAAGACTGGGCTCTTGTAAACTCATCAAATATTGTGGGAAGAAATTCTTTGCTCATTCCTCTGCCATTATCGGATATTATTGTTCTAAATAGAATTTTTCCTTCCTCCTCAGTTTGTATCTCATCTAATGCCATATGTACTTTTCCGCCTTCATCAGTGTACTTAAAGGCATTACTTATAATATTAAGGAATATTTCACGAAGCTTTGTAGGATCACAATATACTGATGTGTGCTTGATATTTATCGTTCTTGTAAATGTAATATGCTTCTTTTCCATATCCTGTTCAAATATGGAATACAAAACCTCATTAAAATCCTGCACATCCCATATAACTTCTTCGTTTTTTATAACGCCGCTTTCTATTCGTGCCATTTCAAGCACGCTGTTAATTAAAGAAAGCAGATAATTATTCGAAAGCTGTATTTTTTTCACATAATCTGTTATCTTTTCTGCATTATTTTTATTCTTTTCAAGCAAATCAGTGAAACCGATGATTGCATTCATTGGTGTTCTTATATCGTGTGACATGTTAAAAAGGAAAGCGGTTTTCGCTCTGTTTGCCTGTTTAGCATCCCTTAACGCAGCCTCCAATTCCTTTTTATGCTTTTTCTCCTTGCTTGTAGCCATTATATAGAAAAATAAAGCTACCAAAATTGCAACAATTATTATTGCCAGAACCAAAAGCACCATTAATGCATTTTCATGTACAAATTCCGCAATAGAATAATTATTGTAAATATGAATATATTTGTACATGGCATTTGTCAAACTTGACTTGTCAAGAACGCATGCACCTCGTTCAATCAAAGAAAACAAAGCATTGTTGCCCTTTTTTACGCCAATGCAATATTGAATACTATCACCGTAAGTAAAGAAATTAAGTGATGAATATTCCTTCATTGACAAAAACTTGTCCCCCCGTCCACTATTAAAGAAAGTACAAGTTGCTCTTCCTGAAAGGACGGCATCAAGACATTCCTGGGCTGAATTTACAACTATAACTTCGCTTTCCGGGCAAAAAACCTCGGCATAGGTTCTTTGAAAAGCACTATGACTTGATATTGCAATTGTGTTTTTTACACTTTCTTCATTAAATTCGCCTTTGTAAATGATATAAACTGAAGATTCAAAAACACTTGCTGTTTGTGCTATATTTTCCTTTTCTGACATCCAAATACTGTCAGCTATTGGAAATGCAGCATCAACTATTCCTCGCTGTAAAGCTTCCATCAATAAATCATGTGATTCAAAAGGCACATATTCAATTTTTATTTTATCCCCTATTCCAAGCTTTTCTATAAGGTTTTCAAATACATCAGTGATAACGCCTTCTACCTTCCCATCACTTTTTACGTCGCTAAAAGGAAGATATTCTGATACAAAGCCGACTCTTAAGTAAGAATGTGTATCAAGCCATGTTTTCTCTTCCTTTGAAAGTGCAATTTTTAAAGCAACATCTTCATAATATTTATTTTGCAGATAGCTAATATAAAATGGAATTCTTTCAGATATGGCAAGCTGTGCTTTATTGAGTTCAATCAATAAGTCCATTCTTTTTTTGCTTACTGCAAGATAATAATCTGAGCTTGCAATTCTCATTACCGGCTCACAACGCATTCCTGTATTGATATATGTACTTACTGCAACTATACAATCAAGCTCTCCTTTAAAAAAAGCTGCTGTCCTTTCATCAAAGGAATCATATTCAACCTCCACACAATCCAATTCATTTTCCGTTTTCCATTCAACAAAGTAACTTGACAAAAGGTTATTTCTTATTGTACCTATTCTCTTCCCATTAAAGCTTTGAATATCCGAACTGTCTATTGAATTGTCACCGCTTCGCTTGTAAATATAATAGACTTCATTTCCCATTACATTATCGGGAAAAAGCATTTGCTCGCCTCGTTCTTCTGTAAAACTCATACCACCCATAATATCAATTTCACCTTTTAAGAACATGTCATAAAGCTCTGCCCAATTGCCGTAAACATATTCATATTCCCAACCGGTATAATTTGCGATGTTCTGAAGATACTCATAACCATAGCCATGCTTAATCTCGTCATCACTGCTACCATGCTGGAAATTTTCAAGCTCATACCATCCGACTCTTACCTTGTTATCAGAAGTCTTTTCCGCATATGCGCTATTCAATGGCAGCATAAAAGAAAGTAGCATCGATAGCGTAATAATCTGTACTATTATTTTAATACCCCTAACCTTCATATTTACCCCAATTCTTTAATAAAACTGACTGAAAGTTTTTTGCTTACTATTGCTAAATATATACTTATACAAATATCAGCTTATCAATCGCGCAAAAATAATACAATCTGAGTTTAAATTGATTAGTATTTTATTTGTACTGTCTTTTATTTGTACTTTATTTTTATGAACAATAACATTGTACTATAAAAAGTTTATTTGTCAAAAGACAAAATTCTTGACTTATTCATTTCTTTTTTATAATCTATTACAAAATTGTAGGAGAAATAAATCATGAACAAAGATCTGACAATAGGAAATCCTGAAAAAGTTTTATGGAAGTTTTGTCTTCCCCTTTTTGGAAGCATTA
Organism: Lachnospiraceae bacterium; assembly: GCA_024403335.1. Taxonomy (GTDB): domain Bacteria; phylum Bacillota; class Clostridia; order Lachnospirales; family Lachnospiraceae; genus JAKSSA01. The sequence goes on along the minus strand of JAKSSA010000064.1, from coordinate 2,471 downwards.
TTTTTCAGCAGCTTTACAACATTGCAGATTCCTTTGTCGCAGGTCGGTTTATTGGTGAAGAAGCCTTAGCAGCTGTAGGAAACAGTTATGAAATAACACTTATATTTATAGCATTTGCCTTTGGCTGCAATATTGGCTGTTCTGTAATAACATCACGATACTTTGGTGGCAAGGATTATGAAAACATGAAGTCAGCCATCAACACAGCCATGATTTCAAGTTCAGCGATTTGCCTTATCCTTATGCTTACAGGCACACTCGGTAGTAGTTTTCTGCTTAAGCTTATCAATACACCAAAAGAGTTATTTGATGATTCAAAATTATATCTTGATATATATGTTTTAGGTTTACCTTTTGTATTCTTCTATAATATAGCTACCGGTATTTTTTCGGCTTTAGGTGACTCAAAAACACCCTTTTATTTTCTTTCAGTCTCATCAATAAGTAATATTGCCATCGATATTTTATTTGTAAAACAGTTCCATTTAGGAGTTTCAGGTGTAGCCTTTGCAACCTTTCTCTGTCAGGGAATAAGCTGTATTCTTGCAGTTTCAGTTGTTTTCTTTCGTCTTTGTAAAATAAAAACAGAGAAAAAAGCTCCTCTGTTTTGTTTTCCTTTATTAAAACAATTTTTAACTATTGCCATTCCAAGCATTCTTCAGCAAAGTTTCATCTCTATTGGCAATATCATAATCCAGGGAGTAATCAATGGCTTTGGTTCAGGTGTTATAGCCGGATACTCAGCAGGAGTAAAATTAAATAACCTTGTCGTTACTTCATTTACAACTTTAGGAAACGGAATTTCAAACTACACTTCTCAAAATATAGGTGCACATAAGCTTCAAAGAGTTAAAGAGGGCTTCAAAGCAGGTACCAAAATTGTGTGGTATCTTTGCATCCCTTTAAGTTTCCTGTATCTTTTATTCCCACACATATTCCTTGGTTTCTTCCTCGAAAATCCGTCAGCAGAAGCGCTTAAATCTGCCACTTTATTTTTAAGAATTCTATCACCCTTCTATTTTGTCATCTCTGTAAAGCTTGTAGCAGATGGCATTTTAAGAGGTGCAAGTATGATGAATAAATTTATGATTGCAACCTTTACTGATTTAATTCTTCGAGTTGTATTAGCCTTTTTCCTTTCAAAAACCCAATTGGGATATATCGGAATATGGACCTCCTGGCCAATTGGCTGGATTGCCGGCACCTGTATCTCAATTTACTTTTATGCTAAAGGGCCATGGAAAAAAGCAAAATCAATTTAAAGATTTTTACTTCAATAAATAGTGATTGTCTTTATAACATTTTACTATTACACCTTTTATAACAGTTTTTCTATTATACCGCCACCTAAGACCGTATCATTATCATATAAAACTGCTGCCTGCCCGGGTGTTATAGCACGCTGAGGCACATCAAAGGTTATTTCAACGCTGTTATCGGTCAAAGGACGAACCTTTGCAGGCTGTTCCTTCTGACGATAACGAATTTTTACATTACAAGCTATTTCTTCTAAAGAAGGTTTGCCGCCTATCCAGTTAAAATCCTCTACAACAAAAGATTTCCTGAATAATTCTTCATTCGTTCCAAGCACAACCTCATTGGTAAAAGGTCTGATTTCCACAACATACATAGGCTTTCCAAAAGCAATTCCAAGACCTTTTCTCTGTCCTATTGTATATCTGACAATTCCCTGATGAGTTCCTAAAATTTCACCATTTGTACTTACAAAATTGCCCCTTGGATATTTTCTTTCAGTTCTTCTTTCAAGAAATGCTGCATAATCTCCGTCAGGAACAAAACAAATATCCTGGCTGTCAGGTTTGTCTGCATTTATGAAGCTGTTTTCCTCTGCTAACTTACGAACTTCTGACTTTCTCATATTTCCCAAAGGAAACATAGTATGCTTTAACTGTTCCTGAGTCATGGAATATAAAACATAGCTTTGGTCTTTTGTATCATCAACTGCCTTTTTAAGTAAATACCTTTCGCCATCATATTCAATTCTTGCATAATGTCCTGTTACTATGTATTCACATTCCAATGCTTTTGCCCGTTCAAAAAGCTTGTCAAACTTCATATAGCGATTGCAGTCAATGCAGGGGTTAGGGGTTCTGCCAGCCTCATATGCCTTTATAAACCGGCTTATAATCTGTTCTCTAAAGCCATCTTTAAAATTGAATACATAATAAGGCATTCCTATTTTATCAGCTACGCTTCTTGCGTCCTCAACATCAGACAAACTGCAACATGTGTTACTACGGCTGATTCCAATATCTTCATTATCATAAAGTTTCATCGTACAGCCTATACATTCAAATCCGGAATCCTTAACAAGCTTTGCTGCAAGTGAGGAATCCACGCCTCCGCTCATGGCAATAAGTGCCCTTTTCATAAACTCACCCTTAAATATCTATTAATTTCTTAATTTTTTATCTCTTAATTTATCTACATCTCAATATCTCAGTATCTCA
>JAKSSA010000063.1 GCA_024403335.1 Lachnospiraceae bacterium | reverse complement strand
TTTGAGATAAATAACTTTGAAAAGGATTCCTCAGCAATCAAAAAGCTTAAGCTCTTCAAGTTTTCTTGTTAGCCCTTTTTCAGTATTTAACAATTCAAAAAGCCCATTTACTTCCTCGTCTGACATGAATTTATTTTTATATCTTTCGATTTTCTCGTCATTTAATGCCTTGCGTTCTTCAATATGCTTACGCTCTGCTTCAACTTCATCACATTTGCGTTTCATTTCCTTTTCGAGTAAGGCCTTTTCTGATTTTCGCTTAAGCTCTGCTAATTCCATCTTTAAATCACCATAAAGATGATAATCCTTCCGGTATAATTTATCCAAAGCTTCTATTTCATCAAGTTGCTTCAAAACCTTTTTAATCTCTGCATCATTAAGGGTAATTAATCCATGCTTGCCCTCATATTCCTTAAGTTCCTTCTTTATTTCATTTAAAGCTTCGTCAACACTTACATCCTCTGAAGAATTTATAAAAAGATTGTTTAACTTTGCGCTAATGGTCGGATTATCAAAGCTTTCATCTAAAGTAAAATGCATTGAAAGAGTTCTTTCATAGGCATCTTTATCAAGTCCCAAAAGCATCTCGCCAGGGGATTTGTAAATCTCTAAAGCATTCCCCATCTCATCAAACATTTTCAAGGAATCTTTACTGCCTGTTTTACTAAACTCCCTTTCGATTCTGTATTCCTTCCCAAAATCATCACAAACGGTCAGACTTCCGCCAAATAAGCTGCCGCCCAAAGGTGCATACTTTCCCCTTAAATTATCTGACTTTGATGAGGATTTTAATTCAGGCAAGCCATAAAACATTGCCCCTATAAATTCGCATATGGTTGTCTTTCCAAAACCATTTTCTTCGCACAATGAAAACAAATCATTTTCAAATACCAACGGATAATTATTAAGTTTTCCAAAGCCACTTATATAGCCCGATTTTATTCTCATAAATCCTACCGTTTACCCTCTTTACGTTTAAAAACCTTCAACCCTGTTTCAATAATCAAAGCACGCTGCTCCTCATTATCTATACTTTCCATAACTGTTCTTATAAATTCACCTATAAATGATTTATCTTCAAGATAATCAGAAGCATTATAAAATTTAGAAAGCTTTACCTTAACTTCAAAATAAAAAAATCTGTCACCAAACAGGTTTACAACTCTGTCTGACAAAGTTGTAAAATTATAATCAACCTTGCCCTCTAAAGTCACCCTTACTATATCTATCGCAGAAATACATGGCATTTTCTCTTTAGCATCTGCCACCATATCTTTTATTACTGACAAAGCTTCATTTTCCGATTTGCTTCCTGTTAAATCAATTCTTAAATTGAATATGCGTCTTTTGCAAAAACTGACAAATTCCTTCTGCTTACTTTCAGTATCGTAAACATAAAATCCTTTGTAATATTCTTTATCACTTTCAAAGCTTTCGTTTATTCTTACAAGCTTTGAAGCAGTGCTTTCACGTTTTAATGTTTCCTCTGAAGCAGTGCTTTCACGTTTTAATGTTTCCTTTGAAGAAGAACCTTCACTTTTTCCTGCTTCATAAAAAGAATTTTCTTTGTCTTTTACCTTTTCTGAAGATGTAACATTCTTAAGTCTATATACAATTTCCTCTGCTTCATCAAAGCCTCTGCCCTCTATACATCCACTGTAAGCATAGCTTCCTCTTTCATCAATTACGCCCTCGCTCCTTTTGTGAATATGCCCAAGAGCAAGATAATCTATGTTTTTATTTTCTAAATTTTTAATGTTTATATCATCTTTTAAAACAGGTACTCCTTTTATTAAATTGCCATGTAAAACAACAATATTTATTTTCAAAGGATCAAGTCTTAAACCGTCAAAATCGTATCCTGCACTGTTTTCCGTTATCTCTTTACCGCATATGCAAACGCCGGCTTCTATCTCAAAAAAGCTAAAGACATCTTTGCTGAACAAATGCAGATTTTCAGGCAAAGCTTCGTTATCAAAAACTCCTTCGTCATGATTTCCGCGCAAATAAAAAAAAGAGATATCCTTTGCTTCTTCGATTTCCTCTTTAATTCGTTGGGCAATTTTTATACGAGGTTCTTTTACATCAAAAAAATCACCTGCGATAATAACTGCTTTAATGCCATGTTCCTTAGCATACATTATCAATCGATAGAAGTTATCTATTATCTCTTTTTTTCTTTCGCGTTTTTTATCTGCTTCAAGCTTAATCGGACTTGCTCCAAGATGGAAATCCGCAACATGAATTATCTTCATAAACCCTGCCCCACATTTTGCTTTAAATCTTATGTTTGTTATATATTAATGCTTTGCTTTAAATTTTATACTCTGCTTTAGATTTTATGCCTTGCTTTAGATTTTATGCCTTGCTTTAGATTTTATGCTTTGCTTTAGATTTTATGCTCTGCTTTAGATTTTATACTCTGCTTTAAATTTACGCTTTGTTTTAACTTTAAGCTTTACTTATTTTTTTACACTTGACTTATTTTATCTGAGTTTAATATCCAAGCCTGGCATTTACACCTTCAATTTTTATGTGTTTTTTTAAGTGCTTTCACTCATGCATTAATTATAATATGCAAACATATGTTTGTAAAGAAATCTTTGCAAATGAAAAAGACCGGTGCTTCCGGTCCTCTTCTGGAGAAGGTATTTTTGTTACTTATGGGGTGTAGCAAAAACTTTTGTTTCCGTTTTTCAGGAAACTTAAATGTATTGGGGTTTACGGTTATTATTATATCATTTTGAAAAGAAAAGTGTGCACAAAGATAAAAAATATTGTCACTAATTATTGTACAATTTTAAGCAACCTAACCAAAAACCCTATTTTTCATTGTGCAAATTGCACAAAAAATCGACGATTTCTCGTCGATTTTTGTAACTGCATTGTAAAACATATACAATTATGCATTTGTGTTTGTAAAAAGTGCTGCAAATTCTTCTCCTGAAATTCTTTCCTTATCAAGTAAAAGATTTGCTGATGCTTCAAGCACATCTTTATTCTCTTCAATGATACGCTTTGCTTCTTTATAACATTTATCAATAATTCCATGAACAGCTTTGTCAATGTTTGTAGAAACCATTTCACTGAAATTCTTTGAATGTCCAATGCTTTTTCCAATGAATACTTCATCATCGTTTGTTTCATAGTTAACCAAACCAACTTCTTCAGAGAAACCATAGCGGATTACCATTGAACGTGCAAGCTCTGTTGCCTGTTTAATATCCTGGGAAGCACCTGTTGTAACATCATCAAAGGCCATTTCTTCAGCGATACGTCCACCAAGAGAAACCATAATCTCATGTTCCATCTGATGCTTAGAATTAAACATATCATCCTTTTCAGGCAAAGGCATGGTATAACCTGCAGCACTTTCGCCTGTTGGAATAATTGAAACGATATGAACAGGTCCAACATCTTCCAGAACATGGAATAAAATTGCATGGCCTGACTCATGATAAGCCGTAATTTTCTTATCCTTCTCAGTAAGAATCTTACTCTTCTTCTCTGTACCAATGCCAAGCTTAATCAAACCTCTCTGAATATCACCGCCCTGTATAAAGGCACGATTTTCCTTTGCAGCATTTATAGCTGCTTCGTTCATAAGATTTTCCAAGTCAGCACCTGAGAAGCCCGCAGTTGATCTTGCAACCTTCTTTAAATCTACATCCTCACCAAGTGGTTTATTTTTTGCATGTACTCTTAAGATTTCTTCTCTGCCCTTAACATCAGGTTTTCCAACAAATACTCTTCTGTCAAATCTTCCTGCTCTCAAAATAGCAGGATCAAGAATGTCTACTCGGTTTGTAGCGCCCATGACAATAATACCTTCATTCACGCCAAAACCATCCATTTCTACAAGCAACTGATTTAAGGTCTGTTCCTTCTCATCATGTCCGCCGCCCAAACCTGCACCGCGCTTTCTTGCAACGGCATCGATTTCATCGATAAATATGATACAAGGTGTTTTTCTCTTTGCATCTTCAAACAAATCTCTTACTCTTGCAGCACCAATTCCGACAAACATTTCAACGAAGTCAGAACCTGATATCGAGAAGAAAGGAACTCCGGCTTCACCAGCCACTGCTTTTGCAAGCAAGGTCTTACCTGTTCCGGGAGGTCCTACCAAAATTATACCCTTAGGAATTCTTGCGCCAAGTTTGGTATATTTTCCGGGATCTTTCAGGAAATCAACTACTTCTTCAAGTTCAGCCTTTTCTTCTATCAAGCCCGCAACATCACTAAATTTCTTTGCATTAGGACCAGGTAAAATGAGCTGTGCCCTGCTTTTTCCGAAATTATTAAGCTTAGCATTCTGATTAGAGGTATTGCCAAGAATTAAAAATGTAATCAGCAAAAGCACAATACCCATCATTATGATAGGAAGACACTGACTTACAAACCAGCCCGGTTTATCAACACTTCCTATAATAATTTTTACATCATTAACTTCGCTTCCACTGCTACGCTTTTCTGCTGCTTCAATATTTACTGATCGCAAATAATTTTCAACAGTAACAGTATCAAGACAGTTAAAGCTGTGACTCTTCTTATCAGAATCAATTGCCGTAATTACACCTGTTGGTACCTCCTCATTAGGAGTAATATAAACTGTTGTAATCTTTTTATCAGCAATATCCTTTGTAAGCTGTTCAAAACTGTAAGCCTCTCTTAAGTGGCTTGTTACATAGCTAATTATAATAGCTAAAAATGTCAGGGTAATAATAATAGGATAAATACCGATGACATGTCTTCTTTTATTTTTTGTATTCATCTAAACTCCAAAACTCTTTATCGTGTTTTCAGAAATCATTCTCCCTTATAAACACCGATAAAAGGCAAATTGCGATACTTCTGGTCATAATCGAGTCCATAACCGATTACGAAAAGGTCATCTACTTCAAATGCACAATAATCAGGTTCCAAAACTACTCTTCTTCTTGAAGGCTTGTCAAGCATTGTAGCAATTTTCAAAGAAGCCGGCTTTCTTGTCATAAGCATTGGCTTCAACGCATTCAATGTAACGCCGGTATCTACAATATCCTCTACCAAAATTACATCAAGTCCCGCAATCGGATCTGCCAAATCCTTAACAATCTTAACCTCACCACTGGTTGTTGTGCCTGATCCATAGCTTGAGCAAACAAGGAAATCCATTGTCACAGGAACATTAATATGCTTGCAAAGCTCTGTAAAGAAGAATACCGCACCTCTTAATACGCAAACCATGTGAAGTTTTTTACCTTTATACTCTTCATTAATCTTGTCTGCGATTTCCTTGATTCTGTTTTCCAGAACCTCCTGACTGAACAAAACATCAATATTTTCGTTCATATCCATCCTCCATAATAAAAAATCATTCTGTTTTTATTTCCAGAATAAGCTTTGTTTTTTCACTTACTCTGAGTGTTTCACACGACCTTACTCCCGGAACAAAAAGTACTTCCTTGTCGATGGCAAAGCACATCCGCTCGCGGTCATACTTAGGTATTTTATACGAATCAAATAATTGTGTCAAACTTTTCTTTCTTCCGTCCTGATATATGCAAATGTAGTCCTCATCGCATATTTTTCTGTATTCTAACGGAAACTTAAGCTTATCAAAATCAAACCATACATTTTTATTATTTTTAGGAATATGCGCTAATAATTCATCCTTTGTCCACATATTCTCAATTAATTTCAAATTCACATTTGGCGCAACACAAACACCTTTATCAGAAGTAATTTCTGACTTATTTATTTTTATTTTTTCTTCCTTCTCTTGCTTTAATTCCTGCTTTTTCCCAATTATAACAGTGCCAAAGCTTTTTTCTGCACAAATTCCATAACACAAATCAAGACTTTTACCGGAAGACATTTCAAACAAATTATCAAGCAGCAAAACATGCTTTGCTTCTATATCTTTTTTCCTTCCGGCAATTTCACAAAGACATTTATACAATACCTTTTCTCTGAGTATCTTTTTTAAGCTGCTAAAATTCTCTGCTTTTATTTCAAGTCTGTCATCATGCTTAACCACGTATTTTGAGATTATGTCTTCTGCCATTTCATCAATAAAAGTATCAACCTCTGAAATATATGCCGACATCTCAAAAATGTTATTTACAGCATTTGCATTTACCTTTTTTAATTCAGGAATAATCAGATTTCTTATTCTGTTTCTGGAATAGTCATTTTCAAAATTGGTGGAATCCGTAACAAAAGCTTCATTTTCTTCTTTCAATAACTCTATTAATTCACTTTTTTGTACACAAAGAAGTGGTCTTATCACACAAAGCTTCTTTTCCTTTAATGTAAGCTTTTGTAATGGAATAATTCCTCTCAACCCTGCAAGTTTGCTTCCTCTTGCCATATTAAATAAACATGTTTCAGCTAAATCATCCTTGTGGTGTGCCAAAGCCAGCTTGTTTATTGAATTCTCTTGCATATATTTTTCAAAAGCTTCATATCTTGCAGCACGTCCTGCTTCCTCTAAAGTAAGCTTCTCATTTGAAGCCATCAAAGGTACATCAACAGAAACCGCCTTAAATTCAATTCCTCTTACTTTACAGAATTCCTTACAGAACAGTTCATCTCTTTTAGCTTCCTGTCCTCTTATGCAATGATTTACATGCAAAGCATGAAGTGTCAATTCATATTCCTCTTTAAGTTCATAAAGAATTGAAAGTAAAGCAACAGAATCAGCACCACCGGAAAAACCAACCAAAACAAAATCGCCTTTTTGAAGCAAGGCGTTTTGATTTATATATTGCTTAATTTTTGCAAGCAGTAAATTATTCATTTGATTAATTATCCCTTGATAAATCGTTATTCTTCATTAAACCATTATTCTTTATTTGACTAATATTTACAATTAATCCTGCGACTAATTATTATCTTTTGTCTTACTTAGTCTTTCTCTCTCATCAAGCTCGCTCTGATAATCAAGTTCATCAAGGTATTCATTCTGAACCTTCTTCAATTCTTCATTGAGTTTTTTATTTTTATCAAGATTATCAAGATAAATTTTACCAAGCAATATAGCTGCTACAATAATGCTTAAAAGGCAGATGACAAATACTGTCCTCCGCCTCTGTGCCATTATTTGTTTTTGAGTCTTTCTTTTAGCCATTAAAGATATCTGAATAATTCCTTTGCATCATCTTTTCTGATAACTTCAGCTACATTCAGAATTTCAGCCTTAACAGGCTTATCTCCAAATGCGATTTCAATAATATCGCCAACCTTAACTTCTGTTCCGGCTTTGGCTACTTTTCCGTTTATTGTTACACGCCCTGCATCACAGGCCTCATTAGCTACTGTTCTTCGCTTGATGATACGTGAAACCTTTAAATATTTATCGAGTCGCATAATACCTCCCGAAAAAAACGGGCTGCCCCTAAGAGCAGCCCTGATTTAACAAAACAATCAAATTATTTGTTAACTACGTCCTTTAATGCCTTACCAGCTTTGAACTTAGGAGCCTTTGAAGCAGGAGTTTCGATCTTCTGCTTTGTTGAAGGATTAACGCACTTTCTTGCTGCTCTGTTAGCAACTTCGAATGTACCAAAACCAACTAACTGTACCTTGCCACCCTTAGCCAATTCATCTGATACTGTAGATACAAATGCCTTTACAGCTTCTTCAGCCTGCTTCTTTGTCAACTTTGCGCTGTCAGCGATTGCTGCAACCAATTCCTGTCTGTTCATGAAAATTCCTCCTCATTATATCTTAACAGAGCGAACTAAGTACCACCCTGCTTTAGAATAATTATTTTATATACGAAAAATGTATCATTGTCAAGCAAAAATACCATTTAGCATTGTTCAAATGCCGAAATATAGGGCTTTTTTACAATCAAGCCTTATTATCACTACCAAGAACATACTTGATCTTATGAGCAACCATATCCTTAACAGCCTGACGAGCGGGCTTAAGGTACTGTCTGGGAT
>JAKSSA010000062.1 GCA_024403335.1 Lachnospiraceae bacterium | reverse complement strand
TGAGAAATGTACAATTCTACATTATGAGCCAGTTAATTGAGGTTAATAATCCAAAACTTACATATTGGGGACGTTTCCCTAAAAAAGAAGCTGAAGGAAAGACATTTGTCTTTCCTGTTTGCAGTGTTTATTTCAGCTTTAAAGGACGAAAATTACAATTAAGAGTAAAGAATATCCGTTCTTACTTCAGGAATTTTCTTGGAGTTGTTTTGGATGGTGAAGTAATTAAGTTTGAAATAACAGATTTTACTGACGGATATCATGAAATTGATATTGCATCGTCACTTGAAGAAAAAGTGCATGAGGTATGTATTTATAAGTGCCAGGATGCCTGCCATTATTTTAATTTAGGCGGAATTATCTTAGAAGATGATGCAGAACTTATGTCATATTCACCTGAAAGCGATTTGAAGCTTGAATTTTACGGAGATTCTGTTACAGCAGGAGAAGTTTCAGAAGCTGTTTCTTATGTCGGTCAATCAGATCCTGCAAATGAGGGTGAGTATTCAAATTCCTATTATTCTTATGCATGGATGACTGCAAGAAAGCTTGGTGCAAGGATACATGACATAGCACAGGGAGGAATTGCTTTATTTGATAAAACAGGTTATTTTTATGGACCAGATTATATTGGTTTAGAATCAGTTTATGATAAAGTAACTTATAATCCCGGATTGCTTCCTTTGGAAGATTGGGATTTTAAAGCCTATATTCCGGATGTAGTTGTAATTGCTTTTGGACAAAATGATGCAAATCCTGATAATTACATGGGAAAGGATAAAGAAAAATCTGAACGCTGGATATGTGGCTATACGGATTTTGTTGTTAATCTGGCTTCAAAATATCCAAATGCAAAGTTTGTTCTTACAACTACCATTCTTTGTCATGAAAAGGCTTGGGATGATGCTATAGAAGAAGCAAAAGAAAGAATAAATGAAGTTATTTCGAAGAAAGAAAGAAGATGTTTCCATTTTCTTTATACTAATAATGGTTCGGGAACACCAGGACATATACGCATTCCTGAAGCAGACAAAATGTCAGATGAATTAGCAGAAGCTATAAGAAGAATATTAAAGTAGATTTTAGTTACAAGGGGATAAAATGGAGAATTGTTTTACTAAAAGGGAAGTTTACATTGATGTTTCCATAAAAGACGGTAAAGCCGTTGATTTTTATACCTGCAGTGCACTTATTTATCCTGACGGAAGTGAGCCAAAGGTTGATGAGAAAATTGTATCGGTACAGGATGGCAAGGATTTAGTTACTGAATTTACAAGTGACTTTTATGATTATATTGAAAGTGACACACCTTGTATTATTTTTGCTACCAATATTTATGAGGTTGGTAATTATTTGTATACAAAGGCGGTGGATGCAATTTTATCTCCCTATGAAACTGTAAGAGAAAGAGATGCACTGATTGCGAAGATAAATGATATTAAGTTAATTGACTGTATAAGTATGAGCCGCGTCAGATCGGTTACTTACTTTGATGATATTCCTTATGTTCCGCGCGAATACAGGAATCGTGCTAAGCTTAAATATCATGAAGCAATTTCATATGCAAAAAATGAGAAGGACAGTTTTCTGTTTTTGCAGGTAATGCCAAGAAGAGGTGATATTTTTACACCGAAGGCAGTAGGGGCTATGCTTTGCGACAGAAGCTTTAAGAAAATAAAGGCTTTTTTTGATGATGACACAAGTGAAAGTCAGTTGGTTAAACACTTTGCGGATTTCCTTCAGGAAAAGGAATATTATTTTGATGTTTATGCTGATTTGAGTTTCCCACTTGAGCACAAGATTTTTGCCAAGCTTAATCAATTCCTTATGTTTAACGAACCACCTTATATTTTTGATATAAAGAGTATGATGTTCGCTATTGGCAAGGATTTTGATGAGGAAATGGATATCGAGCATATTCTTGGAAACGATGTTAGCTGTGAAGAACCTTTAGCAGGAGTTGAGTTTCTTATAAGATTATATCAGTCTTTCTTAACAAAGCCTATCGATATTAAGATGGGAAGACCAAGTACTTTAGTTCCGAATGTTTACAGTACTCATACATATTTTCTTCCTTTTGGATGGCAAAGTGATATTGATTTTGAAAAAGGAAGAGAAGGTGTATCAAGCGAAGCGACCTGGCTTCAAAAATATCTGATAGATGGAAATCCGGCATGGGAGTGTGTATCATTTGACGAAAACAGCTGGCAGGACGGAAAGACTGTTGCAGAAGCAAGTGAAATGTATGCTGTTTATCAGACCTTGAATTCTAAGGCATTTAATCTTGTTTTTGGTGGTACAGAGGAGAAGAAATTTACAACTCCTGTAAGAAATTACAGACTGAGACTTGATAGCGGAAAGAAAAACACACTTACATTAAAAAGAGGGCTTGAAACTTTTTATCTTAAGGTAACAGGTGTTAATCTTAAGGTATTAAGAGCAGGGCTTGCTATCCTTTCAATTGATGTAGAGAACAGACATTATTCAAGCGTAAATGATGTTAATAAAATAGCAGATTATGGAAGAATATTAAATCCTTTGTATGTTCCATTAAATGGTGATGATTCTGAATTTGCAGAGAATATTGACATGATGATTTTCCTTGAGGGAGAAGACAAGCCACGCCATTTTACTACTGACTTTTATTCTGAAATAATTAACCGCGTAAGAAGAAGAGAGAGAGCATCACTTACTTTCTTCCCTGAATTTCTTACAGAGCTTTTATTTGATCATCACAGAAAGTCTCATCTTTTGATGAAACCTTATGTAGAAAATTCAATGTATGTTTTTACTGCTTTTAGAAATTCAAGGCTTTTGTCATCGGATATAAGAGAATGGTCAGCATATAATGAACATGGTGTGTGGTGCGCAGGTGATGATAATTCCTTTGCTATTTGCAGAGAGTACGATACAACTTCAGATTATGCAGCTAAACGTATTTCTGATATTATTTGCAAGGAATTATATAATCTTGTTGTTCTTCAGGATGTTTTATTGAAAAGACTTGAACAGGAAATGTATAACATATCCTTTGGCAAAGAGATGACAAGTGAAAGCAAGAAAAAGAGTGAAAAAGAAAGAAAAGAAATGAACGAAAAGTATCTTGCTTATAAGAATCAGCTCTTTGTTGAAGAACCGGTTCAAAGTCAGGAGCTTTTGAGCATTTATGCAAGAATGAGAGAGACAAAGGGTATTGCAGAAAAAGAAAAGAGATACCTTAATCTTATCGGAAGAATAATCTGAAATGAAGGAAAATCAGATGGAAAGCAATGAGTATTTCAGGGTCAAGGCAAGAATAGACCTTGATGCAATTGAACATAATGTAAAAAATATAATAAAGAATTTGCCAGAGAATGTAAAAATATGCGCTGTAGTTAAAGCAGACGGATATGGACATGGGATGATAGAAGTAGCAAACCTTCTTCATGACTATGTAGATTATTATGCTGTTGCAACTTTAGAGGAAGGCCTTGAAATAAGAAAAAATGGTATTTCTGACAAAGAAATTCTGGTTTTGGGTTATGTGCCGGGTTGCAAAGCCAAGCTTGCGGCAATGAATAATATTTCTTTTACATTGTTTGATGTTGATAATGCAAGAGAATGTAGTGAAAATTTAGGAAAAGAGCTGAAATTGAGTGCTCATATCAAAGTTGATACCGGTATGGGAAGAATAGGTCTGACTCCTGATGATGAGGGGTTAGAAGTAGTGAAAGAAATGATGAACTTTGAGAATATAGAGTTTACAGGTATTTTTTCACATTTTGCAAGAGCTGATATGGCTGATGAAGCTGAATATACAAAATTACAGCTTGAGAAGTTTTTAAACTTTTGTGACAGGGTTGATTTGGTTAAGAAAGTTCCTTTGCGCCACATAAGTAATAGTGCAGGCGCTACGCGTTTTAAAGAAGCTGCTTTATCAATGGTCAGACTTGGAAAGATAATGTATGGACCTTTGATGTCAGATGAAGAGGAGAAAAAATTTGAATTGAAGCCGGCATTATCTTTACTTTCAATGGTTTCTTATGTTAAGACCATACCTTCGAAAACTCCTATCAGCTATGGCGGTACATTTGTCAGTGATAAGGAAATGAAGGTGGCTACGGTTCCTGTTGGATATGGTGATGGCTATAAATGGGCATTAAGCGGAAAAGGATATGTTCTGATAAATGGAAAGAAAGCTCATATTCTTGGCAGAGTTTGCATGGATCAGTTCATGGTTGATGTATCCGACATCGAGAATGTTAAAAGATATGATATAGTAACATTAATCGGTAAAGATGGGAACGAGGAAATAACTGCTGATGAAATCGGAGAGATGACAGAATCTTTTGGTTATGAGATTTTGTGTAATGTCGGAAAGCGTATTCCAAGAGAGTATAGGAGAAATGTATGACAAAACCGGTAACAGGTCTTTTAATCTGGCTTTTAATACTGGTAATAAATGCTGTTTTAGGAGCTGCTACTCAGGCTATTGAGACAATATATTCTGGAAAATCAGGTTCGCACAGGCTTGAAGAGGATAATTCAAAACGTGCTTTGAATGTTAATTATATCTTAGAGCACCATAGAAGCTTTATTACTTCTATGGATCTTTTTATGATTATATTGCTGACACTTTCGGCACTTGTATTTTTTAACATGATTTTTCCGGGATTAAATACCTGGATTGAAGGATTTAATCTTCCAGGAAATGGTATAATTAAAGCATTGCTGCTTATAGTTTTTATTATATTTGTTTTGATGTTTTTTGAAGTTAATTCTTTTAAGATACCCAGAAAAGCAGCACATCATTATCCTGAGGCACATGCACTTTTTTACGGTTATTTTGTAAGAGCAATAATGGCTTTGATGTTTCCAATGACTGCAGTTATTGAAGCCGTTTCACAGGTTTTTATGAATACCTTTCATATACTTCCATCATCTGATAATGACAGGGTAACAGAGGAAGGAATTCTTTCTATAGTATCAGAAGGCTTTGAACAGGGCGTTGTAGAAAATGATGAAGCAGTCATGATTTCAAACATTTTTACACTTAACGATTCAAAAGTTAAAGATGTAATGACTCACCGTACCAATGTTATCGGTGTAGAGGCATCTATGACTGTGAAGGAAGCGCTGCTTTTAATGCTTGAAGAAAATTATTCAAGATATCCTGTTTATGAGGAAACCTTGGATAATATAGTTGGTATTGTGCATGTTAAAGATGCGATAAATTATGTTATTAATCCACATAATAAAGGTACGGTTAAGAATAATACAGCTGACAATACTTTGATTTCAAAACTTGCACATCCGGCCTTTTTCGTTCCTGATACTCAGGCAATTGATAGTCTCTTTAAACAAATGCAGTCAAAGAAGATGCATATGGCGATTGCAATTGATGAATATGGTCAGACGGCAGGAATTATCGCAATGGAAGATATTTTAGAGGAAATTGTTGGCGAGATTAAAGACGAGTATGATACAGAAGAAGAGCTTGTAAAGCTTAATGCAGATGGAACAGTTACTGCTAATGCCATGATTTCCCTTGATGATTTGAAGGATCAGACAGGAATAGATTTTACTGATACGGATTTTGGTACATTGAACGGACTGCTTGTTTCTGAACTTGACCATATTCCTGTTGACCATGAAAAATTCGTTTTGGAAATAGGAGATTATGCTTTTGATGTTTTGGACACTGAAAACAAAACGATAACTAAAGTTATTATTACAAAACTTGAAAAAGAAGAGGAAGCTTTTGACCAGGAAGGAAACGATGAGGTTTCGGAAGATTAACAGGTGTAATAAGTGATGAAAATTCAGAAAAAATAATAAGTAATTTTTGCAGTAAAGTAATAGTAATATAATAGCTGATAATGCAATAGCAAAGTAATAGTAATATAATAGCTGATAATGCAATAGCAGAGCAATAGTAATAGTAATAGTAATGTAATAGCAAGATAGCTTGCCGGAGGTTGAATTGGCTGAATTATCAGAAAAAATTCGAGAAATGTTTAGGCTTGAAGAACGGGATATTACCTCATATTCTGCTCTTTCTTTGGCATATTTGGGGGATGCAGTTTTTGAACTTGTAGTCAGAACGGTTTTGGTTGAACGATATACTACACAGGTAAAGAAATATCATGATGAAGCCACAAAGCTAGTATCTTGCAAAGGACAAAGAGAAATATTAAAAAGAATAGAGCCGTTGCTTACGGAAACGGAAAAATCTTATTTTAGGCGTGGAAGAAACTCAAAACCTCATTCGGTTTCAAAAAGCGGAACAATTGCAGATTATACTAATGCTACCGGGTTTGAGTCTCTTTGCGGGCACTTATATGTAACAAATCAGACAGAACGATTGATAGAATTGGTGAAATACGGAATAGAAAAGCAGGATGGAAATTCTGCAGAAGGTGGTAATTAATGAGATATGAAGAATATACAATAGAGGGACGCAACGCCGTAATTGAAGCTTTCAGAGCCGGAAAAACCGTTGATAAGCTTTTTATTCTTGAAGGCTGTAAAGATGGCCCTGTGCAGACTATTGTAAGGGAAGCTAAGAAACACGATACAATTATTAATTTTGTTAAGAAGGAAAGACTTGACCAGCTTTCAGGTGAAGGAAAACATCAGGGAGTAATTGCTTTTCTTGCCGCATATGAGTATGCAGAGCTTGATGATATTTTTAAACTTGCAGAGGAAAAAGGTGAGGCACCTTTTGTATTTTTACTTGATGAAATAGAAGATCCTCATAATCTCGGTGCTATAATCAGAACTGCAAATCAGGCCGGAGCACATGGTGTTATAATCCCCAAGAGAAGAGCCTCAGGATTAACATCAACTGTGGTAAAGGCAAGTGCAGGTGCGATAAATTATGTTCCTGTTGTTAAAGTTACAAACCTTGTAAATACCATAGAGGAACTTAAAGAGCGTGGTATGTGGTTTGTTTGCGCTGCTATGGATGGAGAAGTTATGTACAAGCAGAACCTTACCGGATCAATAGGCTTGGTTATCGGAAATGAGGGTAACGGTGTTTCAAGGCTTGTAAGAGAAAAATGCGATTTCCTGACAAGAATTCCTATGTACGGAGATATAGATTCACTTAATGCTTCTGTTGCCTGTGGTGTTTTAGCATACGAGATAGTAAGACAAAGAAAATTCATATAAAAAACCAGGCACAATTGGGAGGTTCGTGTCTGGTATTCGTCTCTTTCGAGACTTATAGGGTGGGAGTAGAAAGTGGTTCTCACTTTCATGCTTCATTCTAATACGAATATGTGTATAAATTGTGTCTTAAAAATGATATAATTATTAAATTTATGAACATTTCAATAATTTGTGTCGGAAAAATTAAAGAAAACTTTTATACTGAGGCAATTGCAGAGTATTCGAAGCGATTGTCTCGTTTTTGTAAACTGAATATTATAGAAGTTCCGGATGAAAAAATACCTGAAAATGCTTCATTAAAAGAAGAGGAGTTGGTCAAAGAAAAGGAAGGAAAGAAAATAATAGCCAAAATACCGGCCTCTGCTTTTGTATATACTCTTGAGATTGGAGGAAAGGCATATTCCTCTGATGAATTTGCAAGTGAAATCGCAAGTCAGGGATTGTCAGGAAATTCACATCTGGTATTTATTATTGGTGGCTCACTCGGCCTTTCATCAGAAGTTCGTAAACTCTCAGATTCAAAACTCAGTTTTTCGAAGTTTACCTTCCCGCACCAACTTATGCGTGTTATATTGCTTGAGCAAATATACAGAGGGTTTAAGATTAATGCGAATGAACCGTATCACAAATAATGGATTTTAATTTTGCTGTTGACTCTACTTTCCGTAGGTACACTTATTCAGATAATGATAATAAAATGACTGCATGGAGGTAAGAATGTATGAATCAATATGTTACAGGTGCAGTTATTAAGGAACTGCGAGAAAAGCATAATTTAACTCAAAGTGAGTTGGCAACGATATTAAATGTTTCTGATAAGGCAGTTTCTAAGTGGGAGACAGCTAAAGGATATCCAGATATATCCTTACTGGAACCGATTGCAAATGCATTTGGAATATCTATTACGGAACTTTTATCGGGAAATGCAATCACAAACATGAATGTATCTGCTAATATGCTTCGGTCAAAATTTTATGTATGCCCGGTATGTGGCAACGTCATTCATAGTATGGGAGAAATGACCATTAGCTGTCATGGGGTGCAGTTGTTACCAGAACCGGCAGAACTTTCTGATGAGAATCACATGATACTTATTGAAAGAGTAGAAGATGAGTATTATGTACAAATTAACCATGAAATGACAAAGAATCATTACATTTCTTTTGTGGCAGCTTTATCATCAGATGGAATGCAAATAGTTAAATTGTACCCAGAAGGGAAGAATGATTGCAGGTTTAAAATAAGAGGTGTAAAAAGGATATATTGTTTCTGTAATAGA
>JAKSSA010000061.1 GCA_024403335.1 Lachnospiraceae bacterium | reverse complement strand
GCCGTATATGCATGTTATATACATAAACCACACCGTATTCTACCTCTATAAAGGCTTCCTTAATACTGACTCTTCCTTCACGAATCGATTTACCCTCTGTACCAAAAAGTTCAATCCCTGCCTCGTATTTATCCTCTATAAAGTAATCAAAATATGCTTTCTTATTATTTGCAGCTAAAAAAATGCCTTCTTCTTTTTTCATTTTCTTTTCTTCTTTCTATTTCCGTTAGCGAATACAAAATTTACTTCCTTTAATATTTTGTCTACACCAACAACTTTTACACTAACCTTCTGTCCTAACATAAAACGCCTTTTGGTCGCTTTACATTCAAGAGTATAGCTTTCTTTGTCATAAATGAAGTCTCCGTTTAAATCAGAAACCCTTACAACTCCTGAAACTGTATTTGGTAATTCAACAAATATGTTCCATGAATTCACTCCGGAAATAATTCCCTCAAAAGTTTCTCCAATAAACTGCTCCATGAATTCAGTCTTTTTCAAAGCTTCAATTTCTCTTTCAGCTTCCTCTGCATTTCTTTCCATCTTAGAACACTGCTTGCAAACATCTGGTAAAATGCTATTATAGTGCTTTGCCCTTTGTTCACTATGAAGATATTCTTTAATAATCCTGTGAATCTGTAAATCCGGATAACGTCTGATTGGAGAAGTAAAATGACAGTAATAATCAAGTGCTAAACCAAAATGTCCAAGACATTCAACCTGATATTTTGCCTGCTTCATTGACCTTAAAGTTACCCTCGTTATCATACCCGCTTCCTGAGTATCCTTTATTTCTTCTAAAAGCTTCTGAAATTCCATTGGATGGATATCATCCTTGCGCCCTTTAAGCCTGTAGCCATAGTTGCTTAAGAATATATTTAAAGCCTGAATTTTCTCGTTATCCGGCTTTTCATGGACTCTATAGACAAATGGAACATTATTTGTGCAAAATTCACGCGCTACGGTTTCATTGGCCAAGAGCATAAATTCCTCAATTATTTCCATAGATTTCTTTCGCTCATAAGGCTTTACATCTATGCATTTACCATTTTCATCAAGTGTTATTTTGCATTCTGCAATATCGAAATCTATTCCACCTCTTTTGTCTCTTTTCTTTCTCAAAAGCAAAGACAGTTCGTTCATATCAAGAAACTTCTGAAGAATTATGTCCTCATAATTATCCCACTCTTCTGGAACTGTTTCATTATCAATCATATACTGAACTTCATCATAAGTCATCTTCCGACGGCTTCTTATAACAGTCTCCTCGATTGAATAATTGACAATTTTACCCTTATTGTCAAGGTCCATAATTGCAGATAATGCAAGTCTGTCAACTTTAGGATTTAATGAGCATATGCCATTTGACAGCTTTCTTGGAAGCATCGGCACAACCTTATCTATAAGATAAGCACTTGTACCTCTTCTTAATGCATCCTTGTCAAGTGCAGTACCTTCTTTTACATAATGGCTTACATCTGCAATTGAAACAATAAGTCTGAAACCATCTTCATGCTTTTCAATTGATACCGCATCATCTATATCCTTTGTATCAGCGCCATCTATTGTAACCGTATAAACATCGCGTAAATCTGTTCTGCCCTCATATTCGTTAGGCAAAACCTCTGTTGGAACATTTTTTATTTCCTCCTCCACTTCAAACGGAATTTCTGTCTCCAATCCAAACGCTCTCAAAATCACTTTTATGTCATCAGAAGGATCGGTAATATGTCCGATAATTTCCACAACTTCTCCTTCAGGATTTTTTCCAGGAATATCAAATCTTGTAATTTCTACTTCTACAATATGACCATTCACTGCTCCATTAAGTTTTTTAGTCGGAATATATATATCCGTATCTATTTTTTTGTCCCTTGGTACACAGAAATGATCATCGACTATAGTTCCAATAATGGTCGAATTAGCGCGCTCTATAACTTTTACTATTTTAGCTTCGCCTTTTTTATCGCCTTTTTTTAACTTTGTTATGACAAACTCAACCTTATCACCGTTTAATGCGCCATGGCGTTCATCTTCATAAACAAAAAGTTCTTCGCCATTTTCATCACATTCAATAAAACCAAAGCCCCTTTGAGTACCGGAAAATGTTCCTGTATTTAAAGCGCCTTTGTTTCTTGTAATTCTGCCCTCATTATCTATACTTATCTTCTTTTTTGAAATAAGTTCGTTTACAAGCAAATTAAGCTCTTCTCTTTCAGTTCTTGGCACACCAAACAAACCGGCTATATCCTTAAGCTTCATAGGCTTATAAGACGGTTCATTTACAAATTCTAATAATAATTTTTCTCTTTTGCTCTTTTCTATCATAAAAAATCCTAATAAGAAAAAAGTGCCCCGACGGATAACATTGAATGTTATTACAACGGTGCACTTATAAAATCCAGGGATAAATTAAATTACCACTTCAAGTTCAAAACGACTGAACCGATAACAAAAATTACTGATAAAGCAATTGTAACCTTTGATAATACGCCTTCAATTGAACGACCCTTGTTCTTTCCCCAATATGTTTCAGCAAGACCACTGATTGCGCCTGACAATCCTGCAGCTTTGCCTTCCTGCATCAACACAACAACAATAAGTGCTAAACAAACAAGACAATAAAGGATAGTAACAACAACTCTTAATGCTTCCATTTTAACCTCCAACTACTAAAAGCGACTTAACGCAAAGAGTATAATATCATAATAACTTAAATAATGCAACACCAAATTCTAAAACCTTATTTGGTAAAATCATTATTTTACGATAAGGCTCTTTCCTGTCATCTCTGAAGGCTGTTCAAGTCCCATCATTTCAATCATTGTAGGAACGATATCAGCAAGACATCCGCCCTCACGAAGCTTATATGAAGGGTCTGCATTAACAATAATAAAAGGAACAGGATTGGTTGTATGAGCTGTGAAAGGTGCACCTGTTTCATAATCAACAAGCTGTTCAGCATTGCCATGATCTGCACATACAAACATCTGACCATCTTCTGCCTTTACTGCATCTACTACCTTACCAAGACAGTCATCAACTGTTTCAATTGCCTTTACACATGCATCCATGATACCTGTATGACCAACCATATCAGGATTTGCAAAATTACAAATAATAACATCATACTTCTTAGAATGAATTGCTTCAACAAGCTTTTCACATACTGCAGGAGCACTCATTTCAGGCATCATATCAAATGTTTCGATACGAGGAGAATCTACCAAAATTCTATCTTCGCCTTCAAACTGCTTCTCTTCACCACCATTAAAGAAGAAGGTAACATGGGCATATTTCTGAGTTTCTGCAATTCTTAACTGCTTCAAACCATTCTTTGCTAAATATTCACCAAAGGTCATAGTCAAAGCTTCAGGAGGATATGCTACTGTAACATTAGGCATTTCTGCATCATACTGAGCCATGCAAACAAAGTTAAGAGGGAAGAAACCATTCTTACGCTCAAAAGCTGTAAAATCCTTGTCAACAAATGCACGAGTAATCTGTCTTGCTCTGTCAGGACGGAAATTAAAGAAAATAACACTGTCGTCTGATTTGATTGTACCTTCAGCATCAATTACTGTAGGAAGCATAAACTCATCTGTTACACCATTTGCATAGGAATTCTTAATAGCTAATACAGGGTCTGTTTCCTTTACACCATTTCCATATACCAAAGCTTCATAAGCCTTTTCTACTCTGTCCCAAGCTTTATCTCTATCCATTGCATAAAATCTACCTGCAATGGTAGCAACCTTACCAAGACCAATCTTATTAAATTCTTCTACTACTGTTGCCATATCATCAGCAGCAGATGCAGGCGGAACATCACGTCCATCAAGGAAAGCATGAAGATATACCTTTTCAAGACCATAATGCTTTGCCATCTTTACTAAACCAAAAAGATGTGTCATATGTGAATGAACACCACCAGGTGAAACAAGACCCATCAAATGAAGAGCAGTTCCTTTTTCCTTGCATGCAAGCATTGAAGCCTTAAGTGCTTTGTTTTCCAAAACTGTGCCATCTTCGATATCCTTAGAAATCTTAACAAGCATCTGATAAACAATTCTTCCTGCACCCATATTTGTATGACCAACTTCTGAATTTCCCATCTGTCCATCAGGTAAGCCAACAAACAAGCCTGAAGCCTGGCCCTTAACAAAAGGGCATTCTGCCATAAGTTTATCCATTACAGGTGTCTTAGCCTGAGAAATTGCATTTCCTTCAGCTTTGTCATTCAATCCATAACCATCCAAAATAAGTAATACAGTAGGTTTCTTTTTCATAAATAATCTCTTTTCTTTTTTATTCAGTACACTAAATGTGCTGTCTCATGAAACGAGAAATCAACTCTTCTCATTTCGTGACACAGCCCATGTAAGAAAACTCACATGGGCATAAAGTGTGTTATTAGTAATTTACAATCTTTCCAAAATCAGCCTTTAATGAAGCACCACCAACTAATCCGCCATCGATATCATTCTGAGCGAAAAGTTCAGCTGCATTTGCTGCATTAACAGAACCGCCATACTGAATACGAACTGCTTCAGCTGTAGCTTCATCATAAATTTCAGCGATGCAAGCACGAATTCCTGCACATACTTCTTCAGCCTGAGCTGTTGTAGCTGTCTTACCTGTACCAATTGCCCAAATAGGTTCATAAGCAATAACCATATTTGCAACATCAGAAGCAGCAACACCAACTAAATCTGACTTAATCTGAAGTCTGATCCAATCCATTGTTACGCCCATTTCTCTCTGCTCTAAGGTTTCACCACAGCAAAGAATAGGTGTAAGACCAGCTTCAATAGCCTTCTTTACCTTCTTGTTAAGTAAAGCATCATCTTCCTTGAAGTAGTCTCTTCTCTCTGAATGTCCGATAATAACATATTCTACACCAGCATCCTTAAGCATAGCTGCAGAGATTTCGCCTGTGAATGCACCCTTCTCTTCGAAGTACATATTTTCAGCACCAACCTTAACATTGGTTCCCTTAACTGCTTCTACTACAGGAACGATGTCGATAGCAGGTACGCAGTAAACTACGTCAACCTTATCGCTCTTAACAAGGTCCTTTAATTCAGCACAAAGCTGAACTGCCTGGCTGGGAGTCATATTCATCTTCCAGTTACCAGCAACAATTTTCTTTCTCATTATATTATCCTCACTAAACAAATCCTACTTATCATCAGCTGCTACAACGCCGGGTAATTCCTTACCTTCAAGGAATTCAAGTGAAGCGCCACCACCTGTTGAGATATGTGTCATCTTGTCACCGAAGCCTAACTGGTTTACAGCTGCAGCTGAATCGCCACCACCGATAACTGTTGTTCCGTTTACCTTAGCCATTGCTTCTGCTACAGCGATAGTACCCTTTGCAAAGTTAGACATTTCGAATACACCCATAGGTCCGTTCCAAACAACTGTCTTTGCGCCTTCAATTGCACTTGCATAAAGTTCTCTTGTCTTCTCACCGATATCAAGACCTTCTTCATCAGCTGCGATTTCGCCACGACCAACGGTTCTGAAAGGAACATCATTTGAGAATTCCTTAGCAACAACTGTATCAATAGGAATTAAAAGCTTAACGCCCTTAGCTTCAGCCTTTGCCATCATTTCCTTAGCATAATCAAGATAATCTGCTTCAAGTAAGCTCTTACCAACTTCTTCGCCTAATGCCTTCATGAAGGTATATGCCATACCGCCACCAATGATGAGTGTATCAACCTTATCAAGAAGGTTATTAATAACTGAAATCTTTGTAGAAACCTTTGAACCACCAAGAATTGCTACGAAAGGTCTGTTCGGGTTGTCTACTGCATTTCCAAGGAAATCGATTTCCTTCTGCATTAAGTAACCAACAGCATTAGTCTTGCAGAACTGTGTAACACCAACATTTGAGCAGTGTGCTCTGTGAGCTGTACCAAATGCATCATTTACGAATACATCGCAAAGAGAAGCAAGTTCCTTAGAGAAAACTTCAACATTCTTCTCTTCTTCAGCACGATAACGTGTATTTTCAAGTAAGATGATTTCGCCATCCTTCATAGCTGCAACAGCGTTCTGAGCGTTTTCGCCAACTACTGTAGCATCTGCAGCGAACTTAACTTCCTGACCTAAAAGTTCTGTTAAAGCCTTTGCTACAGGAGCAAGTGAGAATTCAGGCTTAGCCTGTCCCTTCGGCTTACCAAGATGTGAGCAAAGAATTACCTTGCCACCATCATTAACGAGCTTCTTGATTGTAGGTAATGCTGCTACTAAACGTGTATCATCTGTGATCTTACCATCAATGATGGGAACGTTGAAATCGCAACGAACAAGAACTCTTAAACCTTTTACATTAATGTCATCAACTGACTTCTTATTTAACATAATAACCTCCGTTATTAAATCTACCGATTTGAATTGTAAAAAACAGGGCCCGGTCCATTAAGACCGGACCCTGATCTGGATCAAATATCTTATGCCAATTCAGCGAAGAACTTGATTGTTCTAACCATCTGGCTTGTGTATGAATTTTCGTTGTCATACCATGAAACAACCTGTACCTGATAAAGATCGTCACCAATCTTTGAAACCATGGTCTGTGTTGCATCGAATAATGAACCAAACTTCATACCGATAACGTCTGAAGAAACGATAGGATCTTCATTGTAACCGAAGCTTGCACTTGCCTGAGCCTTCATAGCTGCATTGATGCCTTCCTTTGTAACGTCAGCACCCTTAACAACTGCTGTAAGGATTGTTGTAGAACCTGTAGCTACAGGAACTCTCTGTGCAGAACCGATAAGCTTACCGTTAAGTTCAGGAATAACCAAACCGATTGCCTTAGCAGCACCTGTGCTATTAGGAACGATGTTAGCTGCACCTGCACGTGCTCTTCTCATATCGCCCTTTCTGTGAGGACCATCGAGAATCATCTGATCGCCTGTGTAAGCATGAATTGTGCTCATGATACCAGACTGGATTTCAGCGTAATCATTAAGTGCCTTAGCCATAGGAGCTAAGCAGTTTGTTGTACATGAAGCTGCTGAAATAATTGTATCTTCCTTTGTAAGGTTCTTCTCGTTTACTGAGAATACGATTGTAGGAAGGTCATTTCCTGCAGGAGCAGAAATAACTACCTTCTTAGCACCAGCATCAATATGAGCCTGTGCCTTAGCCTTAGAGGTATAGAAACCTGTACACTCTAATACTACATCAACGTCTAATTCACCCCAAGGAAGGTCAGCTGCCTTAGGCATAGCGTAAATTGTGATTTCCTTACCATCAACTGTGATAGAACCAGGAACCTTAACGGTCTTTCCATCTTCTTCGAATACAGGCTCCTTAGAAGCTACTGTGTGAAGATTTTCACCAATCTTACCACAATATCCACCCTGAGCTGTGTCATACTTAAGCAAGTCTGCAAGCATTGCAGGGCTTGTTAAGTCATTGATAGCTACGATTTCGTAACCTTCTGCACCAAACATCTGTCTGAATGCAAGACGACCGATACGACCAAAACCGTTAATTGCTACTTTTACTGCCATATCATTTTCCTCCTAAAAAAATGTAACTGTGTTATTTGTTACGATTCTGTCCATATAGAACAACAATCGTTAACTACTAATTCAAAACAGGCATTTCCTATTTTCCAAATGCTATTTTAATAAAAATGACGTAAAAATTCAAGAAAGAAATATCTGTCACTAATTTTTTCGCACATTTACCAAAAAAGACATAAAACGTTCTGTTTTTTTGTTGATTTTGCACAAAGGCAATATCATTTTACTTATAAATCTTATCGAAATCACCAAATTTGCTTATAGGACTAACTCTGATGAAAGCCTTTCCTACTATTTGGTCTAAACGAACATTTCCTACTATGTCATAGCGAGAATCTTCACTTATTCTTCTGTTATCACCAAGCACAAAATATTCATTTTCTGCCAATGTAATCGCTTCAAAAGCTCTTCCCGGATAAGAAATAGCATCTTTACCATAAAATTCAGTCAAAGGTTCGCCATCAATATAAATTGTAGCACCCTTAATCTGTACAGTCTCACCTGGCAAACCGATAACTCTCTTAATATAATCAACATTCTTACCATCAGGTCTGAAAACAATAACATCAAATCGATCAACAGCTTTAAAATATCTGCTGACTTTTTCGACCATTACATTTTCCCCGTCAAGCAAGGTACTTTCCATCGAAGAACCATCAACAAGTGTACGTTCAATAACAAAATTAGGTATAACATAAAGACAAACAGCGAATAGTACTGCATAAAAGATTAAGTCCTTTATAACAGGCTTTAAAGTATTTTTAAAAAAACCGCCGTCCTCTTCAGCTTTCGATAAAACTTCCTGTTCGACCTCTTCTAAGACCTCTTCAGAAAGGTTTTTATCATCTAATTCCATTTTTACTCCTCTACTGCCTCAGCAGGTTCTTCTATAAGATGAACCTTTCCATTGTAAAGTTCTTCTACAGCGATAGAAACAGGCTTCTTTGAATCAGGAATTTCATTCTCATTCAAAAGAGTATGCTGATTCTTAAGCTGTCTTGCTCTCTTTGCTACTGAAAGAATAAGTGAATAACGATCCTTGATTTCTCTCTGGCCTTCATTTTCATTTCTTTCAGCATTAATCTTCTTCTTTAATTCATCAAATGACGGATGTATCATATCTATCTCCTTATAATTAAACTACATATTTAATAACTAACTTTTTTCAGTATTTTTATTTCAGTATTTTTTATTTCAGTATTTTTATTTCAATAAT
>JAKSSA010000060.1 GCA_024403335.1 Lachnospiraceae bacterium | reverse complement strand
CACCTTTAGCCCTTATCAGCATTGGAGCCGCTTTTAATTTTAAGAATGCCAAGAAGGAAGTAAGGAGATTTAGTGGAGGAAAAATGAAGAAGAGTAAGGAAAAGAAGAAAAAAAGCTTATTGAGGTGCATGTTAAAAGTATTATTATCAGTAGTGGCCTTGGTGCTGGTAGTAGTTGTAGTTTATCTTGCATATATGTTCATATCTTATGGAAGAATTGAAGATAATATAAAGCTTGAAGCTGAAAATGTTTATGCAAAAAGCGAAAAGACGGTAAAGGTTGACGAAGTGTATAAGCTTTTGTCATGGAATGTCGGATATGGCGCATATTCTGATGATTATACTTTCTTTATGGATGGTGGAGTTGAGTCCTGGGCAAGAAAAGATGAACTTGACAGAAATATGAAAGGCATTATTTCGAAGATTGAGTCTGTTGATGCAGATTTTGTATATTTGCAGGAGGTTGACAAGAACGGTACCCGTACTCACCATCTTGATGAGGTTTCAATGATTAATGACAAGCTTAAGCTTAATACTTCATTTGCAGTAAATTTTGATTCCTCTTTCCTTTTTTATCCATTGACTGAACCTCATGGAAAGAACCTGTCAGGTATGATGACAATGTCTAAGTTTGAGATGAAGGATGGTATAAGGCATTCTCTTCCGATAGAGACAGGATTTAGAAAATTCCTTGATTATGACAGAGCTTATACCAAGCTTTATGTTGATGTTGAAAACGGAAAGAAGCTTGTATTGCTTAATTTACATCTTTCTGCTTTTACTGCTGATGGCAAAATTGCAATTGAGCAGCTTCAGATTATCGTTGATGACATGCTTAAAGAACGCGCTGCAGGAAATTATGTAATTGCGGCTGGAGATTTTAACAAGGATTTGACAGGAAATTGCAACGAGATATTTAATAATACAGAGGTTTATGTTTGGGCACAGCCTATTCCTGACGGAATAATCCCTGATTCAATAAGACTTGTTGACCCGACAAATTATGAAACTTTGGTTCCTTCATGCAGAAATAACAATGAACCATACCAGAAGGGACACACATTTATTGTAACTGTAGATGGTTTCATGGTTACTGACAATGTTGAAATTGAAAGCTATAACATTTTTGATGAGGGCTTTAAATATTCAGATCACAACCCTGTTGAACTTAATTTTAAGCTTAAATAGAAGCTGCTTTATAGAAAATCTGATTCTAAATATACAGAATGTTGGTGTTTTTTAAGTGAGTATTATCAGGAAAGCACTTTTTTCCGACACAACAAATACATATGCGACTCCTTTTCAGCCTAAAAGTGGCGAGAGAGTAGTTTTAAGAGTAAGAACCGCCTGTAATAATGTTTCACAGGTGGCTCTTTTGCGTATTTCAGAGAAGACAAAAGATGTGATGGAAAGGCATGAGTGCATTTTTGACAGTAGGACAGAGCATTTTGATTATTACAAATGCGAAGTAATGATGGACAACGAGCCTTTTTATTACTGTTTTGAAATTACAGAGGAAGACGAAACAGTTTATGTCCAAAGATATCAGGTGCTTGAACAAATAGACTTCAAATGGCTTTTTAAGCTGATTCCTGACTTCTATGTGCCAATTTGGTCAATGGGAGTTGTAATGTATCAGATTTATGTTGACCGATTTGCAAGTGGTAATGCCTTAAATGATGTTCAAAACGGTGAATATAAGTATCTTGGTCAGTATGTACACCATGTTGATGACTGGAATGCATTTCCTGAGGCATTGGATGTTTTTAACTTTTACGGCGGGGACTTGGTCGGAGTAAAGGACAAACTTCCGTATCTTAAAGAGCTTGGCATACAGGCCATTTATTTTAATCCTATATTTGTTTCACCTTCAAATCATAAATACGATTGCCAGGATTATGATTATGTTGATCCGCATCTTTGTTATATTCCATATGATGTGCGATATACAACTGATGAAAATCGCCATGATAACATGGTAGCGGACAGATATATAACAAGAACAACCGATCCGAGAAATCTTGATGCGGCAAATGCTTTCTTTGCCAATTTAGTTGAAAAGGCACATGCGAACGGAATAAAAATAGTTATAGACGGAGTATTCAATCATTGCGGATCTTTCCATAAATGGCTTGATAAGGAAAGAATTTATGAAAATAAGCCGGGCTATGCACCGGGGGCATATACTTCATCCATGAGCCCTTATAAGTCATATTTTTCGTTTGCAAATCAAAACAGATGGCCTTATAACGGTTCTTACGAGGGCTGGTGGGGACATGATACACTTCCTAAACTTAATTATGATGAATCAAAGGATTTATGGAATTATATACTTGGAGTAGGTAAAAAGTGGGTTAGCGAGCCTTTTAATGTTGACGGTTGGAGACTTGATGTTGCGGCTGATTTAGGACATTCACAGGAAACCAATCATGCTTTTTGGAAGGATTTCAGAAAGAGCGTAAGAAAGAGCAATAAAGAAGCCTTAATTATTGCAGAGCACTATGGGGATGTTTCACCTTGGCTAAAAGGAGATGAATGGGATTCTGTCATGAATTACGATGCGTTCATGGAACCTGTAACATACTTCTTAACCGGAATGGAAAAACATTCGGATGAATACAGGGAAGACTTATTAAATAACAGCGGATACTTTGTATCTGTTATGCAGGACAACATGGCTCGTTTTACGGAACCGTCATTGTTTGCGGCGATGAACGAGTTGTCAAATCATGATCACTCAAGATTTTTAACAAGAACCAATCACAAGGTCGGAAGAGTTGCCGAGCTTGGAAGTCAGGCTGCTTCTGAAGATATTAATGAAGCAGTATTTGCCGAAAGCTGTGTGATGCTTTTTACATTGCCCGGTGCACCGACGATATATTATGGAGATGAAGCCGGTGTATGTGGCTTTACGGATCCGGATAACAGAAGAACTTACCCTTGGGGATTTGAAAACAAAAATCTTATTTACCTTCATAAAGAGCTTATCAGAATTCATAAGGCATATGATGTGCTTAAAACGGGTTCATTCAAATTTCTTAATTGTTCTTACGGCTTTGTAAGTTATGCAAGATTTGATGAGAATGCACAGATTATCGTTGCCGTAAACAATCTTGATGAAGGAAGGGAAGTCGAAATTGATGCCTGGCAGGCAGGAATAGAGTCAGGAAAGGTAGTCACTCTTTTTACCACAGGAATTGAAAAATATACGCCTGAAGCTAAAATATGGCATCTTGAAAGAGGAAAAGTGAAGTTTTATATTGGTCCTTTCAGCGCAATTATTATGAAAAATCTGAATTTTTAGTTGGGTGTTTAAAATGAGAAGCAAAACTGATTTGATGAATTCACAGGAAATTGAAGAAGTACTTAAGAAAATAGATGATTTCTATCCAAGAAAGGAATGTTATCTTGAGTATTCAAATGCATATGAGCTTTTGTTTGCAACGATAATGAGTGCACAATGCAAAGATGACAGAGTAAATGAAGTAACAAAAACTCTTTATGTTAAGTATCCGTCTTTGAAAAGCTTTGCAGAAGCTGATTTGTCAGAACTTGAAGAAGACATTCATTCGGTTGGTTTTTATCATAATAAGGCAAAGAACATAATTGGTGCAGCAAGAATGCTTTTATCAGATTATGATGGAGAGGTGCCTTCGGATATATATGAACTTGTTAAACTTCCGGGGGTTGGAAGAAAGACTGCTAATGTAATAAGGGGCAATATATTCCATATTCCAAGTATTGTTGTGGATACACATGTTAAAAGAACTGCTAAACTGATTGGTTTGACTTTGGAGACTGATCCTGAAAAGGTTGAAATGGATTTATATACAAAAATACCAAGCGAACACCAGATACGACTTAATGTGCAGCTGATGGCACTTGGAAGAGAATTTTGTGTTTCAGGAAGACCTAAGTGCAGTGAATGCTTTTTAAGGGATATCTGTTTTCACAATACCCATAAGCATAGTGACTGATTTTGTTGGGAAGAGCATCATCCCGTCTGAAAGATACAACCCGATACGTTTTTTTGCATCAAGAAGCTTAAGAATGTTACTTTGTGCTTCTAAAGACCAGTCGCCGTAGCCGGCACTGAAACGCGGGGTTGTTTTTTTATTCTCATTTTTTAACAATTCGTTTCAATCTTCTTGGTAGTTTTCACCGGTCTGCTCTGCAAGGTCTGAAATAACAACATCAAAAATGACAGCATCAGCCATATTCTCCTTTGAGAAACGGTTTAGTGCCCTTTCGCTTTCCAAACCGAGGGTCAAAGCAACAAGCACTATTTCTTCACTTTTTGAAAGCAGCCACTCAAGATTTTTGCTTACCTTGGCATAGGGCTCGATAGATAGAAACTCACTTTTACTCATTCTTATTGATACGGCCTTTGGCTTTACAATTTTAAGTGCATACTCAGATAATTCTTTTATTCTATCGCAGGTTTCTTTTAAATCTTCGCGTTCAAAAGCATCCTTTGGAAGTTTAAGGTACCGAAGGACATCTCTTAAGTTATTTTTTTCTACATGTGCTGTTAAACTCATTGAAGGTATTATTTCTCCTCAAAGCTTTCTTTATTAATTGCAAGCAGCATATCATCAAGCAAAGAATCTTCGCTGTTTTTCATTGCATCATTGTATTTTTCCAAAAGGTTTGTATCGGAAATTTCTAAATTTAGTTCTTTATATATTTTAGAAAGTAGGATATAATTACCTTTAAGTTTACTCTTGATTTCTACGGCATAGGTTAAGAATGGAAGCGCCTTGTCGGGTTCATTTATTTCATCATAATAAAGACCAAGCTCGTAGAGTGTTTTTGTGAGTATTTGAAAATTTTTGTCATATTCACTAAGCTTTGGAAGATTTTTTAATCCGTATTGGAATTTAAGCTCTGTGTTGGTATATTGTGATAAATCAATGCATTTTTTGTCTTTAAAGGACAGAAGCTTAAAGGAAAGGTCATCAAATCTTTCCTTTAACTCCTCTTCGTAGGTGAGTATGCGATAATGCTCTAAAGCATTTTTTCTTGTTAAAGGAATTGGGTTGCTTTCTTCAAGAGAAGCAGCTGTTACAGTGTGAACCTGAAAGGAAGTATCTTCTTTTGGAGTGTTTGATAAAGCGAATTTATCAAAAGGTATTACAACATAATTAAGCCCTGAAATATCCTTATCCTTGCTTTTATCAGCCAAACGTTCTGTGTCAAAAAGATTTTTAAGAGCGCTTTGGCGGGTAGTGGATTTTACGGATACTGAAAGCTTAATAATAATAGCGATTGTAAGCATTATCCAAAAGACAATAAAATTCATATATTGCTCCTTATTGAGTAAATAAAGAATAGATTATCGGACATTAAAAGTCAATATATTTAAGTTTTGGAGGTTTGTTATGAGCAGAAAAACACAGAAGACTGTAGTTGCAGTTTTGGCAACAGTTCTTGTAATTTCCATGGTGCTTGGTTTACTTGCAGCAATGATTTAATTGGAAGATGTCTTAGTTTGAAATGATATCTTTACGTGCAGATGACAAAATACTTGAAAGAAGTATTCAAAGGCCGCTTGATTTAAAGGCTTGGCAGTTAAAAATTCCAGGTGTGCCCTGTATGAAGACTGCTGTCCTTCAAAGTGATGCACTTAATGAAAACGGCTATCTGATACCTTTTTACAGGGCAGTAAATGAACTGTCCGCTTTGGGTATTAAAAAAATGGCTGTTTCAGTAGCTGTCGTTTATCCTGGAAAATTTGGTGATAATTCTCCATCTGTTGATTTCATTGATGAAAAATCGGAGAAAAAGCTTTGTGATAATCTGAAAAAAATAAAAAAACTTTGCGATACTTTGAGCTTTGTTTTCAAAGATGCAGAACTTTCCATAACAAAAACAGGAAATGTAAAGACAGTAACTGTTACCGCAGTTGAAATAGCTGATGAGATATCTGATGAGATAGCTGATGGAATTGAAATGGCGGATGGGAGTTCAAAGGAAAGCGATAGCTTATCAGATAATAGGAGAAAAGATGAAAGCGGCAAGGTGTCTGTTTCTGATTATGAACTGAAGCGGGGCTTAAGTAAAGATTTATCCTATGATATAGTTATGACCAAATCAGCGGGTATGTCAGGCGCAATTCTTTCAGCTTCGGAATGGATTTTGTCAGGAAAACATTTTCCATGGAAAGATGAATATGTAAATAAACTTTTTGAATATAGTAATCATTTATCTGTTGTAAAGGAATGCCAAATTGCAGCAAAACATGGTGCAAGGATAATGCTGCCTGTAAGTGATGGTGGGGTGTCAGGTGCATTGTGGAGACTTGGAATTGCTATCAAGTGTGGAATTGACATTGATGGTAAAAAAATATGTGTATCGCAGGATATCATTGAATTGTGCGAGTTCTTTGACTTAAGCCCCTATGAACTTATGGGTGACGGAAGTTTAATTATTGCAACAGAAAATGGAGAAGAATTAAAAAATAAGCTGTTATGTGAAGGCATAAAAGCAGAAGTGATAGGCAAGACCAGCACATTGGCTGATAAAACTATGACTTTTTTTGGTAATAAAAGATATATTACAAAAAGTCGTGGTGATGAAATGAGAATAGTGGACATTTATAATGTCTAAAAAATAAAACATACCTTAATGAAAGAGGAAGAAAAATGAAGGATAAGATTTTACAGGCAATTGACAAGAATTCAAAGATTACAGCACTTGATTTGGCGAGAATGTTTAATACAACAGAGGAAGAAGTCGCGAAATGTATTGCCGAGATGGAAGCGGATAAGATTATCTGCGGTTATCCTACTTTGATTAACTGGGAAAAGGCAGGAAATGAAGTCGTTACTGCTTTGATTGAGGTTAAGGTTACTCCTCAGAGGGGACTTGGTTTTGATAAAATCGCTGAAAGAATATACCGTTTCGAGGAAGTTACAAGCGTATACTTAATGAGTGGTGGTTTCGATTTAACTGTTATTATCGAAGGAAAGAGCATGAGGGAGGTTGCTAATTTTGTGTCTGCAAAGCTTGCACCTATGGAGGCTGTTTTAAGCTGTGCGACACACTTTGTTTTGAAGAAATACAAAGAGCAGGGCATTGCTTTGGCCGAAGAAGTTAAAGACGATGAAAGGATATTGATACTCGCATGAGAGACCCGTTAAACAGTAAAATAAAGAAAATTAAGCCTTCGGGAATTCGTAAATTTTTTGATATAGTAAGTGAAATGAAGGACGCTATCTCTTTAGGTGTAGGCGAGCCTGATTTTGAAACGCCATGGCATATTCGTGAGGAGGGTATATATTCTCTTGAGAAGGGACGTACCCACTATACTTCCAATGCAGGTTTGACAGAGTTAAGAGCTGAAATCTGCAATTATCTTAAAAGAAGATTCAACCTTGAATATAATTCAAAGACTGAAGTTTTGGTTACTATTGGTGGTTCAGAAGCCATAGATGCAGCTTTGCGCGTAATGGTTGATCCCGGTGACGAGGTCATTATTCCTGAACCAAGTTATGTTTCATATTTGCCATGCGCAGTTTTGGCTGATGCAAAGCCGGTTAAGATTGAACTTAAGGCCGAGAATGATTTCAGACTGACAAAGCAGGAACTTTTGGATGCAATCACAGAAAAAAGTAAGATATTGATTTTGCCTTTCCCTAACAATCCCACAGGTTCTATTATGGAAAGAAAGGATTTGGAAGAAATTGCTGAGGTAATTCGCGAAAAGGATTTATATGTTATTTCTGATGAAATATATTCAGAATTAACCTATGGAGAGAAAAATCATGTTTCAATAGCAGAAATTGAGGGCATGAAGGAAAGAACCATTGTAATTAACGGTTTTTCAAAGTCATATGCCATGACAGGCTGGAGAATGGGCTATGCAGTTGGTCCTGAATGTATTATCAAGCAGATGACCAAAGCCCATCAGTTTGCGATTATGTGCGCACCGACAACAAGTCAGCATGCGGCTGTTGAGGCGTTAAAAAATGGTGATCCTGACGTAGAAGTGATGAGAGCGGAATATGACAGAAGAAGGCAGTATTTGATGAGCCGCTTGTCAGAGATGAAGCTTCCATGTTTTACTCCTTATGGTGCATTTTATGTATTCCCCTGCATTAAAGAATTTGGAATGACATCAGAAGAGTTCGCAACTAAATTTTTGCAGGAGGAAAAGGTTGCACTGGTACCAGGTACAGCTTTTGGAGATGCAGGCGAGGGCTTTATGCGAATAAGCTATGCATACTCTCTTGAAAAGCTTAAGGAAGCTTTTGACAGACTTGAAAGATTTGTTAATAAACTTAGAAATGAGAAATAAATGTTTGCAGTATTCAATGTAATGCAATTTATGTAGCGTAATGTAACATATCTTTTGCTTTGTGATGAAACGAAATTTGCATAGTGTGATGTGGTAAAATATACATAATGTAATGATTGCAATTTTGTAGTGAATGAATACGGCTTTAAAGGACAAAATGAAAAAAGAAGATTTTGACAGATTTGTTTTAGAAAATGAAGAATCAAGGGAAAATAAATTTCCGCATTTGAATGTGGTTCTTTTGGAACCGGAAATTCCTGCTAATACAGGTAATATTGGGCGCACCTGTGTGGCTACCGGTACGAGTCTGCATTTAATAAAACCATTGGGCTTTTCAATTGATGAGAAGGCTGTAAGAAGGGCCGGAATGGATTATTGGAAAGACATAGATTTACATGTTTATGAAAATATAGGGGATTTCTATGCCAAAAATCCTGGCGCAAGAGTCTTTTACGCAACCACTAAAGGATTAAATAATTACACAGGCGTTGAATATAAGGAAAATGACTTTATCATGTTTGGCAAGGAAAGTGCCGGAATACCGGAAGAGGTGCTTGTTGATCATCCTGAGGAGTGTATAAGAATTCCTATGATTGGCGAAATGAGATCATTAAATCTGAGTAATTCGGTGGCTATTGTTTTGTATGAAGCACTCAGACAGAATGATTTTTGCGGTCTTAAGATGAAGGGCGCACTTCACAGACTGTCTTGGGATTAATTAATCGAATTATAATCGTGAAGAATCATTAGCAATAATTTTGACGGTGCTGGCTGATAGCAGTAACAAAAATTGCTGATGGAGCATTCCATTATTGTGCTTTAAAAACAGTAGTAATACCAGACTCAGTAACATATATCGGTAATAGTGCTTTCTCAAGAAATGCACAAGGCACGCTGTACACGCCAACATTGATTTCC